>CAYSMT010000200.1:2393-5810 GCA_964432135.1 uncultured Acidobacteriota bacterium | reverse complement strand
ACCGCGTGTTCGGTACCCAACCAACGCGCCCAGGTCGACTCGAACTTCCTGGTGAGCGGTCCCTGGGTCAGCCAGGGGTTTGTTTCGAGCCAAGCGATCAGCTCGGCGATGTCCTCGCGGTCAATGGTCTCTTGAGCCAGCGCGAAGCGCGGCTTCTCGCTCGTCGTCATCTCGTGCTCCTCGCCGGCTCGCGTGCCGGTGCGCTCATCGCCCTCTTGTGCTCTTCGTCACCTCGTGCCGCAGTAAACGCATCGGCTGTGCTCAGATCGATCGATTGCCCCGATGAAACAACCCGTCGCGCGGCAGCAACGATCTCGCTTTGACCTTGATAAAAAGCCTGCTCGAGGGTATAGCCCGCCGGTGTGGGCATATCGGGAGCACAGACCCTCTCGATGGGAGCGCGCAGCGAGTGATAACCTTTCTCTGCCGCGAGCGCGCCGATCTCGGCCGTGATCCCGCAGGTCTTCCAGCCGTGGTCTGCAATGACGAGCCGACCCGTACGTGCTAGGCTCTCGAGCACTAGGCTTTCGTCGAGTGGACGCAGCGAACGCAAATCGACAATTTCAACCTCAATACCCTCTCCGGCCAGCCGATCGGCCGCAGCATGAGCCTCGTGAACCATCTGAGAGATCGTGACGATCGTCAGGTCGCGACCTTGGCGGCGCAGGATCCCCTTCCCGATCGGGATCGTATAGGGCGCCTCCGGAACGATCCCTTTGAGCTTGAAGTTAAAACGATGCTCAAGGATCAATACCGGGTTGGGGTCTTTAAGAGCCGCGTGCAGCAATCCCTTGGCATCGTGGCCGGTGCTCGGCATGACGAGCTTGAGCCCCGGCAGATGCATAAACGTACCTTGCAAAGCCTGGGAATGCTGTGCCGCCGAGCCCCATCCCCGACCAATGCAAGCCCAGAGCACGAGGGGCACCGATACGGCGCCGCCCGTCATGAAGGACCACTTCGCCGCGTGATTGGCGATCTGATCGAGCGCGAGAAAAAGGAAGTCGGGTCGGTTGTGCAGATAGATCGGTCGCATGCCGACGATAGCCGAACCAATCGCGATACCCGTCATGCCGTTCTCGGCAAGCGGTGTGTCGAAGACGCGATCGGCACCGTGCTCATCGACGAGACCGCTACAAGTACCAAACATTCCACCAGGATCGTTGACCCCTTGGCCCATCAGATAGGTCGCCGGGTCAAGGGTCAACGCCTGATCGAAGGACTCGCGAATCGCCTCGGCATGAGAAATGCGCCGACCTTCGCCTCTTGAATCGCGCAGAAAATCGGGCTCGTCGGTGTCCGCTCGCACCTTAGACCAGGGCATCGTTCATTCCTCCGAGAACACGTAGCGGGTCAGTTCTTCGTCAGCCGGCAGCGGAGAGTGCTCGGCGAAGCGGAAGGCGTCATCGATCTCAACAGCCATCGCCTGCTGCATCGAAGCAAGTCTCTGCTCGTCTATTACGCCGCTTGCCAGCAAACGCTCGCAGAAAGTGTCGACCGGATCGGCCTGCTCCCAACGCAAAATCTCCTCGGCAGCACGATACTTGCATGTGCGGTCGACACCAGCGCCCGCGTGCTCACGCACACGGTAGGTCTTGCACTCGAGGAAGCTCGGTCCGCCGCCAGAACGGGCGAGAGCAACAGCCGTTTCGGCTGCAGCGTAAACCTCGCCAACATCGTTGCCATCAATGATGCGGCTCCAGATCTTGTTAGGCGGCATCTGATGAAAGATGTTCTCTGTTGCCTGACGCTCCCGAATGCTCGTGCACACCGAGTAGCCGTTATTCTCGTAGACGAAGATGACGGGGAGTTGTTTGAGTACGGCGTAGTTCACGCTCTCGTAGAGCACGCCCTCGTCTGCGGCACCATCACCAAAGAACACGACGCTGACCAATCGACGACCTTGCATCTTGTAGGCCAACGCCATTCCTGTTCCGATCGGAATGCCACCACCCACGATCGACGAGGAACCCATATGGCCCACCGCGGTGTCTACCAGGTGCATCGATCCGCCGCGACCCTTTGTGCAACCCGTCTCTTTGCAGTGCAGTTCAGCGATCAAACCACGCAGGTCGCCTCCCTTCGCAAGATAGTGACCATGGCTGCGGTGGTTGCTCTGGACGGTATCTTCTGTGTGTAAGTGAGCACACACGCCAACCGAAATCGCCTCCTGACCGATGCATAGGTGAACGGGGGTTTTCATCTGGTCGAGGTGATAGAGCGACTCGATGCGCAGCTCCACCTCGCGGATGCGTAGCATCTGACGCAGGAGTTCGGTTTTCTTCTCATCCGTGAGTTTCATGGAGTGACCTCCACCGGCTCAGATACGTCTTGTGCGATAGAGCCGAAGCGGAATTGGTAATCTCGATATGTCTCGGCGATCGCCGTACGTAGCGTCCAATGTGGGCGCCAACCGAGGGATTGAAGCGCTGAGCTATCAAGAAGCTTGACGGGCATCCCGTCCGGCAGATCGCTATTGAAGCGAAGCGTACCTTCGTAACCAACAATCTCAGCGATGAGTTGGGCCAGCTCGGTGATCGAGATATCGACTCCGCAACCAATATTGATCGGTGCGCAGCCCGTATAGCCATTCATCACCGCAATTGCCGCGCTCGCGGCGTCGGCGGCGAAGATGAAATCTCGACGCGGCCGACCGGTCCCCCAGAGCTCAACCTCCGGAGCGCCTCGTCGTTGTGCGTCGTCGATACGACGAATGATAGCCGGGATCACATGGGAGTCAGCGAGGCTGAAGTTGTCCCCAATGCCGAAGGGATTTGAAGGGATGCCGCAGAGAAAGTCGGCGCCGTACTGCGCGCGATAGGACTCGCAAAGCTTGATCCCGGCAATCTTCGCAACCGCATAGGCCTCGTTGGTCGGCTCGAGGGATCCTGTCAGCAGAGACTCGGGACGCAGTGGCTGCGGCGCCTCCCGAGGGTAGGAACACGAGGAGGCGAGATAGAGCAGACGGCGAACGCCGTGACGCTGGGCGGCATCGATTGTGTGAGATGCGACGAGCAAGTTGTCGCGGATCAAGTCGGCGGGCTGCGCTTGATTCGTACGGATCCCTCCTGACAAACCGGCCGCGAGAAAGACGTACTCCGGGCGATACCAGGCGAAGTAAGCTTCGACGGATCCTGCGCTGCGTAGATCGGGCCCGCTGTCTTTTGTTCCGAAGATCTCCCGGTAGCCTTGGTGCTGCAACTCGCGCATGATGGCAGCGCCGAGCAACGTTCGATCTTCAGCAACGAGGATGCGAGAGCTCTTCTTCATGGTCAAACCCCCGCGGTGATCAGCTCGCGGAAGCCGTCGATCTGCTGGTGCGCACGCATCTGCTCGGCTTCGGAGTAATCGCGTTCGTGCTCGAGAAAGAGAATCTGGCTGCCCGCGAACTCGAACTTGAAGGGTACATAGATCAGCCGG
>CAYSMT010000200.1:0-2383 GCA_964432135.1 uncultured Acidobacteriota bacterium | reverse complement strand
GGTCAAGTACTTCACGCAGACGCATCTGACGCTCTGGCGGAGCGAAGAGTAGCAGGAAGCCGCCACCACCTGCACCAGTGAGTTTTCCTCCTACAGCGCCCGCAGCGAGAGCACGTTCGTAGAGCGCGTCGACCTCGGTGTTACTTACGAGAGGACTCAGGCTCTTTTTCGCCTGCCATGCTTCATGGAGTAGTTCGCCAAAGGCCGTCAGATCCTCCCGGTTCGTCAGGACGCTAATCGCTTCCTTGACCAGATCGGACATGATCCGTAGTTGGCGTTTTCTTCCATCGAGCTGTCCGACAAAACTGTCGGCGACATTGGCGGCTGTGCGAACAATACCCGTATAGAAGAGCATTAGGTGGGACGCCAACTCTTCAACGCGCGCGCGATCGATCGTGACCGGCTGCACGAGAATCTCGCCGTTGGCCTGGAAGGTGATGTGATTGAGTCCACCGTGGGCGGCGGAGACTTGGTCCTGAGAGCCGACCGTCTCGCCGATGAGTTCCTGCTCAATGTGAATCGCCTCCTCAGCGAGCTGTTTCTTACTCGGCATATAACCTTCAAGAGCATAGAGGGCATGCAACAGCCCCACCGTGAAAGAAGAGCTCGATCCCATACCGCTACGCGCGGGCAAATCGCCATCGTGGTGGATTTCAACACCTCGAGCGAGGCGGCGGAAACGCAGTACCTCGCGCACTGCTGGATGATCGATCTCGTCGATGGTCTGGGCGTTCTCTATTCTTGAGTAAACGACGCGATAGCGGTGATCGAAGAAGGGCGGTAGATAACGGCAGGTGAGATAACAGTATTTATCGATGCTCGTGGCGAGCACGCTTCCTCCGTGCTTGCGATACCAGGCAGGATAGTCAGTACCCCCACCGAGAAACGAGACTCTGAAAGGTGTCCTGCTAATGATCATCGTTCTCCCCCATTCACACTGATCCAGCCAGATATGAACCAGATCCGCTCCTGGCGAGGTAACGTGGCGCAGACACGCGCCGTGATTGCGGTATTCGTGTATCGATCGCCTCGCTTAGCCAACGCACGGCGGCGGGAAGATCATCAACAACTGCGTCGGCGCGCGCACCGCAGCCCGTTTCCTCTTCACGGCCGTATCCACTGCGGACGAGCAATGTGCCCATTCCCGCTGCGCGGCCGAGATCAACGTCACACGCTTTGTCGCCGATCACGTAGCTCGCAGAGGGATCAAAACCGAGGAATTTCTGGGCTTGGCGTAACAGGCCGATTTCCGGCTTACGGCAGGTACAACCCTCATCTGGGTGATGCGGGCAGAAGAAGATTCCATCGAGGAAGGCGCCTTCTTCCGCAAGCTGATCAGCGAGACGCGCGTGAATCCGTGCCAGGGTCGCTTCGTCAAAGATTCCGCGCGCGAGGCCGGACTGGTTTGTTACGACGATCAGGCCGAAGCCCATGCTACGTAGCACGCGCAGCGCGGCAGCCGCGCCCGGCAGAAGGCACACTCCCTCCGGATTGGCAAGATAGTGGCGCTCCTCGATCAGCGTGCCATCACGATCAAACACGATGGTATGCGAGTAACTCATGGTGTGCTTAGTGGTGATAGCGCCACGGTGTGCGCTCCCTTGAAGAATCGCGCCATAGACAAGCACAGGAGCGGTATACAACGAGGGAAAATCATGCGCCAACTCCCGCGGCGACCCGCGCAAAGAAGCTTTCCGCATGCGCGTAGGACCCTGGCGTGCCGATGTCGAGAAACGCTCCTTTTGCTTGAACACCGTGGAGGCGACCTTCACGAACCCAGCGAGGAAAGATTTCCTTTTCCAGAGAAAGCACGCGCTCTGCTTCTAAAGAGACGATCAGTTCACGGTGGAACAGGTAAGTGCCGGCGTTGATCCACCCTCCGCCTCTCATGCCGCTCTTCTCGTGGAACGCGAGGATGCGCCCATTCACGTCGAATTCGACACTGCCGAAACGACAGGTATCGTTCACGTGCGCGAGAGCGAGAGTCGCTTGGTGCCGCTCGCTGCGATGTGCCGTCCAGAGCGCCGCGAGCGAGGTATCAAAACATGAGTCACCATTGAGAACGAGGATGGTGTCGCCATGCATCTGTGGCAGCGCGCGGCGCAGTGCTCCGGCTGTGCCGAGCAGCTTGTCTTCGAAGGAGTAGTCGAGAGTAAGCTGAGTATCGGGTCGCGATGGAGCACGATAACTTTCACCAAAGGCGTCAGCGATCATCTCTCCGAGGTGACCGACACAGAGCACGACTTGTTTGAGCTCGGCGGCAACGAGACGGTCTAGCAGATAGGCCAGGAAGGGTCTACCAGCGACTTCCGCGAGCACCTTGGGACGATCGCAAACAACGGAGCGTAAGCGCGTCCCCAACCCTCCGGCAAGGATAACAGCG
>CAYSMT010000199.1:0-5820 GCA_964432135.1 uncultured Acidobacteriota bacterium | reverse complement strand
GCCGGGACCCATTCCCCCGTCCCCGCGCTGCTCCGCCGCGTGATCCGCGACTGCCTGGTACCCGACCGGGGCCAAAGGCTCGGATCGGCCCAGAAGCTCCTTGAAGAGCTTCACGGCACCCATTTGCTTCCTGGAGCGTTGCTCGCGAATCGCTACGAGATCCTGCGCGAGATCGGGCGTGGCGGCATGGGCACCGTCTTTGCTGCCCGGGATCTCGTGCTCGAAGAACCCGTGGCCCTCAAGGTGCTCGCGGGCCCGTTGGATGAAACGATCGAGAAGCGCTTCATCCAAGAAATTCGCCTGACGCGACAAATCAACGACCCGAATATTGTCCGTGTTCACACCTTCGAGCGCTGGCGGGAGCTGCGCTTCATCGTCATGGAGTACATCGATGGCGTTGACTTGCGCAAGTGGTCCGAATCCCGACATCCCCTCCCCCTGAGCCAGGTCCTCACCCTCATCGCGGCCGTTGGCTCCGGGCTCGCGGCAGCCCACCGGCTGGGCATCGTGCACCGCGACGTCAAGCCGGAGAATGTCCTGCTTGATCCGGAGGGCCGACCGCGACTCGTTGACTTTGGCATCGCCCGCCAAGGTGATGTGCATCTCACGCGTGAAGGCTTGGTCATGGGCTCGCCAGCTTACATGGCCCCGGAACAGATTCGTGGCGAGGCGGCGGACCAGCGTGCTGATCTCTATGCCCTCGGCGTACTGGCCTTCTTCCTCATCACCGGCAGGGAGCCCTTCTCCTCGGAGAATGTCGCCGAGGTTCTTCGAATGCAGATCGAAGACGCTGTGCCAGCGCTGTCGGACTTCCGCTTGGGCATCCCGGCCCCGGTAGAAGCCCTGGTCGCGGGCTTGCTGACGAAGGACCCCAGTCAAAGACCACCGAGTGTGTTTGCCTTTCTCGACCAACTCGCCGAGGTCCGTGCCCAAATCAAGGTCGTTACCGCCTAGGAGCCAGCGCTCCCTTTCGCTGCCCGGTCCATCGCCATTCCACAAGGTGCAGAACTCAACTTCCTCGTCTCTCAGTGTTGTGCATCTGAAGTTGCTTTTCTGAGATTTCCAAGTCCCCGGCTCAAAGGAACTTCCCCCCGACGAGATCCTTCATGGGTCGCGCGCCCTCGCGCAGGCTTTACGCGAGAGACCTCCCGTGGATCAATGCTCGTTATCGATCTCCAAGCGATTCCAAGGGAGAACAAGAGCATGGCCACAGATCATGGACGCATACGCCAACGCCTCGGCAAAGCCTTGCGCCAGCTCAGGCATCGCGGGCATCTCACCCTCGACGAGGTCGCGACGAGCTCCGGGCAGCTCGCCGTACGCATCTCACGCTCACACCTCTCGCGCGTCGAGCAGGGGCAATCAGATATCGCGCTCTCGCGCTTTCTCAGCCTCATGCTCGTCCTCGGTCACCCAGCTAGCCAGGTCGCCGAAGAGCTCGCGCCGATCGTCACGACGGAGTTCCAGAATGGCCCTTCGCGCTGCCGACGGCCGGCCAAGCTGCTGAAGAAAGGGCCGGAGCACGCAACGCAGGCGTTCCGGCGCGCCGGTTTCGGACGCGAACGGAGACTCGAGCCTGAAGCCCTCACCTGCTGGGGATTGGCCGAGAGCGCACTCGGCCGCTGGCAGATAGCCGGCCGGCTCTTCGCCCGTTGCCTGCCCGCCCGCGGGGCGGTGACCCCGGCCGCGCGGCTCACCATCGCTTGCATCGGCCAGGATCTCCCCGGCCTGGCACGGGTGCTTGTTTCAGCCATCGAGCGCGAACAACTCATGGCCGGCGCGCTGCTTCGCGGCGCCTGCCTGCTTGCCTCCGGCGGTGACCCAACGGCCGCCGCGCGGGTGCTCTCGAGCCTCGGCACCAAGGGAGCACCCGCAGCACTGCGGGCGCTTGCCAGCGGTCTTGCTGCCGAGGCCTTCCGTCGGGCACGACAACCCAAAGCGGCCCTTGCGGCCGCCGAAACGGCTTGCCACGAGGCCAGCTCCCCGATCGTGCGTGCCGACTTGCTGCGCATCCACGCCCGCGCGCTGGGAGCCCTGCGCCGGCCCCAGGCCGGCCTACGGCTGCTCTCGAAGGCTCGAGCCCTCGCCCGCAAGAACCAGCAGACGGACTTATTGATCGGCGTGCACCTCGAAGCCGAACGGCTGTCGATTCGCGCTGGTCAGCGAGGCGAAGCCCGCGCTTTCCGGCGTGCGGCGAGGGCCTTGTTGAGCCGCACCGGAGCCGACCGAAAAGCACCTCGAGAGCTACCTCTCCACGGTCTGTTGGCCGCTTTTGGGGAGGGCACGGAGCCGCAAACCCCATGCTAATATCGCGCCATGAACGGCACGCCTCTCGAGCTTTTCGAGCACAACCGCCGCGCCTGGGATCGCGCGGTGCGCGAGGGCCATCGTTGGACGATTCCCGTCGCAGCGAAAGAGGTCGCGCAGGCTCGAGAAGGTCACTTCAATCTGCTCTTGACACCTCGTGTGGCGGTGCCTCACGCGTGGTTTGGACGGCTCCCGGGGACGCGCATCTTGGCCCTCGCGTCGGGAGGTGGCCAACAGGGGCCGATCCTAGCTGCTGCCGGCGCCCGGGTGACGGTCCTGGATGCCTCCGGAGCCCAACTCGAGAGAGACCATCAGGTTGCAGAACGCGAGGGGCTCGAGCTCGAGCTCGTCCAGGGTGACATGGCCTCCCTCGACGCCTTCGGTGACGCGTGCTTCGATCTGATCTTCCACCCCGTGTCCAACTGCTTCATTCCCCGGATCGATTCCCTCTGGCGGGAATGCGCGCGCGTGCTCATCCCGGGCGGGGTGTTGCTCGCCGGCTTCGCGAATCCCTTGCTCTATCTCTTCGATGATGATGCCGTCGAAGCCACGGGGCGCCTTGAGCTATGCCACCACCTTCCCTACTCCGATCTTGAACAGCTTGACGAGACGCGCCGGAAACAACGCGAAGAAAACGAGCAGCCGCTCGAGTTTGGACACACTCTCTCTGAGCAAATCGGCGGCCAGCTCCGCGCGGGCTTCGTCCTGACCGATCTCTACGAGGACGATTTCGGGACCAGCGAGCACCTGCTCTCACGCCACAGCCCGGTCTTCATCGCGACCCGAGCACGCAAAAAAACCACAGCTCACCCTCGTTGAAGGGGAACTAGCGAGGGGTAGTACACGCTGACGGGGCAGGTCGCACGAACCTGCGGATCAGAAGCTTCAGCCCCCCCCGCCGCCGAGGCCACCTCCTGCCGAGCAGCTCCCACCGCTACTACACGAGGGCTCCGAACCCGAGCCCGAGGTCGCGAAAGACGACAAGAGCTGGGAGAGCGCCTTGGACCCACACGCGGGGCACTCGAGTCCCCGCGAGCCTTCCCCGATCCTGCGGAGTGCCTCGAGCACGTGGCCGCAGTCATCACAGCGAAACTCGTAGATCGGCATCGTGCCTCCAAACGTCCTCGTCACGGTGGAGCGAAGAATGTTGCACGGCATTTGCGACCAGCCCAGCTCTCCGCAAGAGGCCGATATTGTGCGCATCTATCCACATGGAGACCCGCCGGGCATCCTCGCCCGCGCGTCATATTCTTCGCTCCACTGCTATCGAAATGTACAACCGGAAAGATGCGCTTCGCCACCGTCCGTCACATTCGCGCGTGAAGTTCCTGCAGCGACCGGACTTCCATCTTCGCCTCTCGGCTGTGCCGGATCGCCTCAACCGCCGAAGCCGCCCCTGACAAGGTCGTGATCAACGGGATGCGGTACCTGAGAGCCGTCGCCCGGATGGCGCGCTCGTCGTAGAAGGAGGGCGCGCCGAGGGGGGTGTTGATCACGAGCTGCACATCGCCGCTGATCATGTGATCGACGATGTGCGGGCGCCCTTCGTTGACCTTGAAAACCGTTTCCACGCTCAGGCCACGCTCGCCGAGGAAACGCGCCGTGCCGGAGGTCGCGATGAGCCGGAAGCCGAGCGCCGCGAGATCCTTGGCCACGCCTTCGAGAGCCGCTTTATCCCGGTCGTGAACGGAGAGGAAGATCCCGCCCTCGTGGGGTAGCGCCTCGCCAACACCGAGCTGCGCCTTGAGGAAAGCCTCGCCGAAGGTCCCGCCGACCCCCATGACCTCACCTGTCGACTTCATCTCCGGGCCGAGCACGGGATCCTCGCCCGGAAAACGAACCCAGGGAAGCACAGGCTCTTTGATGAAGACGGCGCCTTCGATGCGCGGCGTCTCGACGCCCAGCTCAACGAGGCTCTTGCCGAGCATGATCTGGGTGGCCAGACGCGCAAGAGGAAGACCCGTCGCCTTCGCGACGAAAGGCACGGTTCTCGACGCCCGCGGGTTGACCTCGAGCACGTAAACGGTGCCATCCTTGATCGCGTACTGAATATTCACCAGCCCGCGCACGTCGAGGGCCAACGCCAATCGGCGCGTCGTCTCGGTGATGGTCTCCTGGTGGCGCCGCACCTCCTCGTGGTAGGGCGGGATCACGCAAGCGCTGTCCCCAGAGTGGACGCCAGCTTCTTCGATATGCTGCATGATGGCGGCGACGACGACATGCTCACCGTCGCAGAGCGCATCCACATCGAGTTCGTAGGCGTCCTCGAGGAAGCTGTCGAGCAGGACGGGATGCTCGGGGCTCGCGGCGACGGCCTTGCTCATCATCTCTTCGAGCGATGACTCGTCCCAGCAGACGAACATCGCCCGACCACCGAGCACATAGGAGGGCCGCACCAGCAGCGGATAAGCAATGCGCCGAGCGATCGCCTGGGCTTGCTCGAGGGAACGCGCGGTGCCCCAGGCCGGTGCGGCGATATCTAGCTCTCGCAACAACGCGCCGAAACGCTGACGGTCCTCCGCAAGATCGATGCTGTCGGGTGAGCTTCCCAGGATCGGGACACCTGCTTCTTTGAGCGCAAGGGCAAGCTTGAGCGGCGTCTGGCCGCCGAACTGCACGATGACCCCGTCCGGTCGCTCACAATCGACGATCTCCAGCACGTCCTCGAGAGTCAGGGGCTCAAAGTAGAGCCGATCCGAGGTGTCGTAGTCGGTCGAGACGGTCTCCGGGTTGCAGTTGACCATAATCGACTCAACACCCTCCTCGCGCAGCGCGAAGGAGGCGTGACAGCAGCAGTAGTCGAACTCGATCCCCTGACCGATGCGATTCGGCCCTGAACCGAGCACGATGACCTTCTTGCGTCCGCTCGGACGCGCCTCACACTCTTCTTCATAGGTCGAGTAGAGGTAGGGCGTGTGAGCCTCGAACTCCGCAGCACAGGTGTCCACGCGCTTGAAAACCGGCCGTAGACCCGCGACATGTCGCCGCTCACGCACAGCCTTTTCGTCGCAGCGCAGGTCACTCGCGATCTGTCGATCGGAAAAGCCCAGGCGCTTCGCTCGCGCGAGCAGGCGTTCCGGTAGATCCTCGATCGTGAAAGCTCGCAAACGCCCCTCGATGGCGACGATCTCCTCCATTTGCCCGAGAAACCAAGGGTCGACCCGCGTCAGAGACGAGACGGCCTCGACACTCATCCCTTCGAGCAGCGCATGCTTGATGTAGAAGATCCTCTGCCAGTTCGGCGTGAGGAGGCACTCTCGCAGTCGTCGCGGATCGACGACCTTCGTGCCATCACCTCCGAGGCCGTGGCGACCCGTCTCCAAACTGCGCAAGGCCTTCTGCAGCGCCTCCGGGAAGGTACGCCCGATAGCCATGGACTCTCCGACGGACTTCATCTGAGTCCCAAGTTCCGGAGGCGATGCGGGGAACTTCTCAAAGGCCCAGCGCGGAACCTTCACGACAACATAATCGAGGGAGGGCTCGAAACTTGCGGGAGTCTCGCGGGTGATGTCG
>CAYSMT010000198.1:0-5825 GCA_964432135.1 uncultured Acidobacteriota bacterium | reverse complement strand
CCCGCGGGCGGCTTCTGTAGGGTCGCTCAGGTGTTGATCTGGATCAGGCCGCGCCGGACGAGTCGGCGCAGGAGTCGCACGGTCTCCGCTTCACGCATTGGTGCGAGCTCGACGATGTCCTGGATCATCGAACCTTCGAGGCGAGAGAGGATGAAAAACTCCTCCGAGCGAAGGGACTCGCCCATGAGCTGCTCGAGCGGACGGAGCAGCTTCGGCATGGCCGTTGCCTTGAACTCCTCGCTGTAGACCTTCTCCAAAAAGGCCTCCTCCGCGTCCTTCATGAGCTCCGCCGTTTCCGAGTCATCGTCTCGGATGTTGTCGAGAAGCAGGGTCAGCGCCGCTTCGGGATCTCCCTTCTTGAGACGCTCGCGTGCCGCGGCGGTTAGCGCGGGGCCCGTTAAGCCGCTGAGCTCTCCATCGGGAGCCTCGCCGGTCACGAGCATCAGCGGCGCTCCTTCGAGAGTCACGATGCGGGCCAACCCCAGGCGGTGCGCCTCGTAGAGGAACTTCATTACGGGGAAGGGGCTCGTGTGCAGCAGGAAGGCGAGCTCGTCGATTGAGCGGTGCCCGTCGAGCATCTCGAGGATTCGTCGCGCGAGCGGATGCTGCATGATCTCCGGCGGTGGTTGGGTGCCGCTGCGTTCGAGCACGACCCGTCCGTCTGGGAAGACCGCGCCGATTCGCGCTTTCTCGTCGTGTCGGTGTACGCCACGCAGAAGGACGTGATCCACCGGCAGCGAGATAAGCACGAGGTTCGGCCCGGGCCGCTCGCCCGGCGCGAAGGAGAACTCCGCGTCTTCCCAATCGAAGAGCGAGTAGACGATTTCCTCGGTTCGGTCCGCGAGGGCACGCAGCAGGTCGTCCCGAGTAATAAAGCCGAGACGCACAAGAATCTGACCGAGAAACTCCTCGTCGGAACGTCGGGCAAGAAGGCCGGCTCGTAGCTGCTCTTCCGTCAGCTTTCCCCGGGCCACGAGGACGTGTCCGAGCATCTCTGTCGGCTGGTTCGAGGCAGCGCCGACGATCAGGCCGTCCTGGACATAAACCTCCTTGATGATCGTGCCCCGCCGGAAATCGAAGCGACCCGTCTTCAGACCCCCCGCCACCCACTGGAGCAGGTCGGCGAGATCCATCGTCGTCAACGTTCCGGCCAGGCTCATCTCAGGGTTTCACCCCGTGCTCTTCGTGGCGCGTGTCCACACACCCCCGCCACGAGCTTCCACGAACGACGCAGGCTTACAAGGCACCTGCGCGGGAGCGGCGGTCCAACTCCTCGGGGTCAACACTATGTTTTCCCGCGGCCGGCGGCAATCGATTCGTGGTCGCCCAGTGGCCCCGTCGGATGGGGATCCCTATCTTCTGCCAGGAGAGAACGAGGAGGCGCGATGAATGCCGTTGACGAGCAGACACGCCCTGGCGTCGGAAACGAGGAGTACCGAATTCCCAAAGTAGCCGTGCCCGTTCGGCTTTGCCTCGATGGGGGACACGAAGTCGAGGGAAGCCTCTACCTGCTGCCCGTCGCCGGGACTCATGTGGGTCGTGAGCGCGTCGTCGACCTGTTGGCCTGTCCGGACAACCAGTTTGTGCCATTGTGCGGGCCGGATCGAGTACGGCTGATTCATCAGACGCGTATCGTAATTGCCTGGATATACGAGGCCGAGGACGGGGATACGGCACCGGTCGAAATGGCCGCGCCCGAGCTGGCTGGTGAGGCGTTGGAGATCCCTGTCGAGCTCGAACTGGCCGGTGTTCCGAAAAAGGCGCGCCGGCTTTCCGGGCGTATTCATCTCGTCATGCCTCCCGGCCAGCAGAGGGTCATCGACTTCCTCAACCGTTCGGAGCCCTTCTTCACTCTTGAGACGGACGACGGCATCGCACTGGTCAACAAGCGTTACTTGCTTGACCTCTGGCAGTCCTGAAGTTCAAAGCAAATCTCGTCACCGGCTCTCACTCCGAGTAGCTCGTCCGCGCGCGCAGAGTAGCGAGCGATCTCGAGCCCTCCCGATGATGAGAGCAGCAAGAAACATCTCTCTCCCTCACCCTCGGCGTAGTGGCTATGCCGAGGAAGCGGGGCGGATTGCCCGGCAAGGCGCAGGCGGGTCGTTGCGTCGGGTCCGAAACGCGCTTCGAGTGCATGAGGATCGAGTGCCAAAATCAGGTTGCCGAAGCGATCGACATGCGTCACACGCACCCGCAGATTCGTCTCATCGGCCTGACGAAGGTCAGGCTTGTGCAGGCGGATCGGTGCATCCACACGCGGGCCGACATCCTTCGGTTTCAGGCCGCGAGTCAGTTGGGCTGCGACGGGCGCGAAGAGGTCTCGTGCGTGGAAAGTGGGATGAATACTCTCTCGTCCGAGGGTGCGGTGCGCGATCTCCCAAGCCCGAAAGGCAGGGCAGCCTTCGAGGATACCGGTGAAGATGCCGTTGTCCGGACCAACGTAGAGTCGCCGGTCGGCCTCAAGGACGAGGGCACGGCGCCGGGAGCCTACTCCAGGGTCTACGATCGCCAAGTGGACGCTTTCGGGAGGGAAAAACGGCGCCGAAGCGGCGAGACAGAAAGACGCCTCGGCGATGTCCTGGGGTGGAATCTCGTGGGTGATCGTCACGAGCCTTGCGGTGGGATTGATCGAGAGGATGGCGCCGCTTACCGCGCCCACGTAAGGGTCGCGTGTGCCGAAATCCGTCAAAAGGGTGATCAGTGCGATCTCGCTCACGGGAGAAGTCTAGCGCGGATCGTCATCTCGGCGCTCGCACCAAGATAGCCTCCTCTGACAGCGCTTCCAATTCCCGGGCGGATCAGGTTGTCTTTCGCCCCGAAATCCCGAGCGCCCGCTGCTGTGCTGTCCGGATCATGGGTTCTTCTCCTGTGCGCGTTCCTGAGGGACCTGCCTCGGGTCGTCGCGGGCGCTTTCCACCGGGTCTTGTATCATCATCCCGAGGCCCGCGGTGCATGATCCTGGGATCAGGTGCTTGGGCCAGGGACGGTCTTCCAGGAGCTTCGCTATGCGCTGCAGTTGCTGCTCTCGTCTCGCGATCCTCGCCCTCCTGCTTGTGCTCTTCCTCCCCGGCTATGCCGTGGCGGTCGAGCTGCTGCCCGGCCAGACGAGCGCGCCGCGGCCAGCCCATGCGATGGGCCGGATCTTCGGCTTTGCGGAGTACTCCGCCGAACGGAGCGCCATCGCCATGAGCAAGACGCCTCATGCGACGCCCGTTGACGCCGAAAATCTCGCGCCTTGGCTGGTCTTGCACGGCTCTTGGATGGAACTCGAGCCGGTCGTGGGAGAGATCGACCTCTCCACGCTTGAGAACGCGCTCGCGGCCACCGAGGGTGGGCACTTTCCGGTCGTGCTCGCGCTCGACGGCGGGCACTCCTCCTATGACACGACGACCGAGCAGGGGCGTCAGGCGTGGCGGCGCTTCCTCCGGGTCGTGGCTCGCGCGGCCGGGAAACGGGTTGACTGGTACCTTTTCTCCGGCATCCTTCCCACGGCCGAAGGGAGCAAGGGTGCGGCACGGGCTGGCTACGAGATCAAGCTCGTCTCCAATGTCATTCGGGCCGAGGATCCGGGCGCTGGGGTAGCCCTATGGCTACATGACGAGGTTGAGAGTGAGCTTCTGCTGAGTGCTTACCGCGCGGTGGGGGATCTCGAGCCCTACCTCGATGCCGTCGCCATCGGGGGCGGACACAGTCTCGCACGCGAGACGCTCGTTACGTTGCGTACCGGTCTGCTCGAGCTGGCGCCCGGTGCGTCCGTGTGGGCTGCGTCGGCTCTACCGGTGCAGACGGAGGCTGCTTTCGCGCCGGAGCTTCTCGCCCGTTGCGCCGAGCTCTTCGCTTCTGGTGCGGATCTCGCGCTCTTTTCCGTCGAGGACGACCCGCGTGCCGCTCAGACGGGTGCCGCCCTCGTCGCTTTGCGTACTCAGCTACCCGCTGGCCTTGGCGTAACGCCCATTTCGAGTTCTGGTGTGCGCTTGGCGGATTCGGGGCAGGGACTTTCCTGGCAGCGTTACTTTGACGAGGAGCAGTTCCGCGAAGTCATCCTCTACTGGGCGAACGAGGAACTCCCCCCGGGCAGCCAGGCCGAGCTGATTTTCAGGAAGGTATTGCGGAGGGGCTATCGTGTGCTCGATCCGTTGTCGGGGCAAATGCGCTATGCGCCGACATCCCCTGAAAGCGACAAGGAAGTCCGCGTCACCGTCCCGCTCAGCCGGGCACCGCATCTGATTCTTGTGACGCGCCAGAAAGTTTCAGCCGGCCTCGAGGCCAAGCTCGTGGAGGAGGCGGTCAGCGGTGAGCATAGGTTGAGTGCCGAGGAGATCATAGCCGCCTACCAGCGCTGGCAGGAGTACCAGGATGATCGGTTGATCAGCGTCTCTCGCCAGAGCGAGATCAACCTCAGATTCCGCTATGCCCTGGTGACTGGGACGGCTGATCTGACCCTTCGGGGAGACACCTTCTGGGATCGCCAGACGGGCCAGGACTGGGTCATCCGTGAAAAGTATTTCAACGGTGTCAAGGTCAAGTGGGACAAACTGCCTGAGCTGCCTTTCATCAATCAGGAGCGGGCTGTTCAGGTGCCGCTGCGCCTCGATCTCGACAAGCGCTACACCTATGAGCGAAACGGCGTGGAAAATGTCGAGGGCCGGCGTTGCTGGCGCTTGCGCTTCAAGCCATTGGTGCGGGATGTCTCTCTCTACGAAGGTGAGGTTTGGATCGACCAGGCGACGGGCGCAATGACCAAGATGCGCACCCTGCAGACCCACCTCAAGGCTCCGCTGATCTCCGACGAGCAGACACAAATCTTTCGACCCTACGAGGGGCCAGACGGCCAGCAGTTTTGGTTGCCGGATGGGGGCGAAGGACAGCAGATCTACACGGTGCAGGGAAGCAATCTCGTCATCTTGCGCAAGGTTTCCTTCAGCGCTCCTGAGATCAACGCGCCTGGTTTCTACGCGGCGCGTGATGCGGCCTACACCTCCAACCTGCAGATGCTGCGCAAAACCGACGAGGGCTTCAAATGGCTGACGAAGACGGAGGACGGGCGCCGCGAAATTCTCGAGAAAGGTGACTCGGACCAATGGTTTGCGGTCGCAGGAGCGTTCAAAGACGAGAGTGCGGACAATGTGCTGCCCCTGGCCGGTGTGAACTACACCAACATCGACTTCCTCGGCCGTGGTCTGATCTTCAACACGTTCTTCGCGGGCGTACTCGCGAATGTTACCCTTTCCGATCCGGACTTTCTCGGCAGCAGGATCGACCTGGGCGCAGTCGCCAACCTTTCGGCCGTCAAGATGGCAGAGAAGAACTTCCGTCTCGGGACGGAGCTGCGGGGCGAGCGTGTCAAGCGCCTGACGCAGAACTTTTCTATGACGGCGGGCTATCCGCTCGGTAACTTCGTCAAGCTGCGCGGCGTTCTTTCTTTCGAGTACAACAGCTACACCGATGACAACGACACAGCAGCAGGTTTTGTGCTTCCCGAAGATCACATGGAAACGGCCGCGGGCCTTGAGCTGGCTTTCGACCGCAAAGGCTGGGGTTTTCTCGCGCGCCGCAACTGGTCCCGGCGCTCGAAGTGGGAGCCCTGGGGGCCCGAAGGTGCATTGATTTCCGCCGAGAAAGCGAAGCGTTTCGAAGACTTTACGACGTGGTCGGTGGGTTTTCAGAAGAGCTTCTTCCTACCCTTCTTCCAGAAGATCGAGTTTTCTGTAGACACCATGGCCGGCCGGGATCTCGATCGCTTCTCCGCTTTCGATTTCGGCTTCTTCTCCGGCAACCGGGTGCGCGGCTTCAGCGGATCGGGAATTCGCTTCGACCGGGGCACG
>CAYSMT010000197.1:0-5838 GCA_964432135.1 uncultured Acidobacteriota bacterium | reverse complement strand
CAAAGGGACGGAAAACCAAGGTAAAGAAGGTCCCGCCAAAGGCCTTTCCCTCTGGCGTAACAATGACATCTAGCGAGCGACCATCGACACGTGCAAGGCGACGCCAGGGGCGTCCCGCCGGATCGGGGCCCGCGAGCAAGGTCCCGAGATCCTCGATGCGGTAGCGGATCATCGGCATGGCCCGCGCGTCGAGATCCGTCACCACAAGCTCGGAGAGATCCTCTCCCGCCGCCGCAGGAAGCAACTCGAAGAACAGGCGCATTTCGCATAGGTAGAGCCCCTCGCCACCGGGACAATCACCGGCCATCATCCCGAACTCCCGCGCCGCATACCGGTTGCGCACCCGGGCGCCGTAGGCTTGCTCGATCTGTTCGCGCACGGGCGGATAGAGGGCTTCCGAGGAGGTGTAAATCAAGCGCGCTCCGAGGCGGCGACATCGCTCGTGGCCCATGCGTCGAGCGATGTGATGGAGGATCGACGGATAGGAAACGATGACCTCCGGACGAAAGAGTTCCAATCGGTCGAAATAGCTGCCGAGTTCCTCGTCACCTACGCCGTATATTGAAAGAAAGAGACGATTGGCCAGGCGATCGTAGAGCCGCGAAGCGCGCGAAGGCTTGGTCTCGAGAGACGCCCCCCAGAGGACAGCCGTGCGCGTCCCCGGCCCGACCCCGTCCCAGGCCTCGAAGAGTCGGCCGGCGGCTCGCCGACAATCGTGAGTCTCGCGATCAACATAGAACCAAACGTTGCGCCCGGTGGATCCCCCCGTCGACTTATAGGTCAGTCTTCCAGGGGGTCGCTGCGAGGAGAGCAGATCGTCTCGGCGCGCATTGATGATCTCCTTGGTCAGCAATGGCAACGTGGCGAGCTGCTGGCCGCTTCGGAAGGCGTCTGGAGGCAGGCCAGCGGCATCCATCACCTCGCGGTAGTAGCGCGTCGTGTTGTAGGCGTGGATTAAAACCTCCTTGAGGCGCGCGATCTGCCAGCTCTCGAAGCGGTCTCGAGACCAGCTCTCCATCCGTTGATACGCGCGCAACCGCGCGTGATAGTGCCGGCGCTGCCGCAAGGCGACGACACGATCCAGGGTACGCACGAGGAAAGGATGCACGGCCTAGGATCCCACCCCGGGCGGTGTGGCGCCGGAGGGCTTGACGAAACGACGATAGAGCCAGATCGCCTTGATGGGCAGCTCCATGTAGCCATTGCCCCGGTTGCGCTCGATCTTGAGCGCAAAGGAAAGCACCCAAGGCCAAACTCGACGTGAGCCACGGAAAAACGACGAGGCAGAAACACGTCCGATCCGCGCGGCGTCGGTGCCGTGAAAGTTGCGAGGCTGCTTCATGCGCGAGGGAAGCGTCGCCGCGAGATAACCACAGGAGTCGAGGGCTTCGAAAGCCTCCGAACAGGTTCCCCCATTGGGCCAGCACATGAAGCGCACGGGCCGGCCGGTGATCTCTTCGATGATCTCGCGCGAGCGTGTCAACTCGCCGGAGAGACGCGCGCGAAAGCTCGCGGCGTCTTCGACCTGGGGCGCGAGCGACGGATGCTCGTCGACGACACGGCGCAGGCGAGCCTCCCAGTCAGAAGTGTCGAACATACGTCGCCCTCCGCTCGTCTCGACCTCGTTAATGAGGAGCTCCTCCAGGCGAGGATCGGGGATCGCCGCAGGCCCGGCGAGCGCGAGGCGGCTCTCGTACACCGGCGCACCCCAGGGCACCCCTTCCGGCGAGAGCTCCTCGAACCAGAAGGGCTTGCGTTCGGGATGGCGGTTCCACCACATCCAGCGCAGGTCTCGCAGGCCGACGCCGGGGTGATGAAAACGCAGCACACGCCCCGAGCAAGGCAACCAGGTGTGACTCTGCCCATGGGATTGGATGTCGAGCACACCCTCCTCGGCGAGACGACGTAGCTCGGCGCGATTGAGATAACCGTAGCAGCTCAGCTCTTCCTCACGAAGCCGCCCTGCCCACACATCCTCGAGACTGGCACGCGGGGTCTCGCCCGGCTGGATAAAATCGGTGGGCATGAAGACCGTACCGGAAAAACCGTACTTCCTCAGCAGCGGCGCGACGTAGACCCAGTTGTCCAGATAGCCGTCGTCGAAGGTCAGCACGATCGCACGAGCAGGCAGCGGCGCTCCCTCGGCGAGATGGGCGTGCAGCTCATGAAGGGTGATCGTCGTGTAACCGCGCCAACGCAAATACTTGAGATAGCCCTCAAACTGCCGCGGCGCACACCAGATGCTGAAGTTTTTCGGCCGTTCCGGCCGAAAACCCACGACGGAATGCAGCATGACGACGGGAATGCGCTGCGGATCATTGACGAGCACCGTCCGATGCAGCATCACGACGCCGCCAAGCAGTGCGAGCAAAGCCGAGAGGGGAGCCACAGGCAGCAATCCTGCGAATCCGGCGATGCCTACAGCGGAAAAAAGACCGCCGAGAAGAGCAACTCCCCGCCGCAAACGACTTGTCATACGCCGGCCTTGGGCATCCGCCGCGCCGGATTGCCAAAGTGGAACTCGCCCTCTCCGACCGAGCGGAGCACGACGCTGCCCGGCCCGACATGACTGAACGCGCCAAGCTCGATCCCCGGAAGCACGGTCGCATTGGTCTGGACGAGGGCACCCTCACCGAGGTGAACACCGCCCGTGATATTCACTCCGGGAGCAACGGTGACGTAGTCGCCAATAACGCAGTCGTGACCGACGGTCGCGTTGAGATTGATCGTCGTGTGACGCCCGATCACCGTGTCGTAGTTGACGACGACGCCGGCACCAATGATGGTCCCCTCTTCGAGCTGGCATCCGCCGCCAAGGATCGCGCTCGGATGCACGGCACTGGCCCAGGCGATTCCGAGCGGGTTGAAACGCTCGTCGAGAGCCTTCTTTGTCTTCGGATCGGCGATGGCGAGGATTAGCGCGAAGCCCTCGCCCGCGTGCTCTTCGATCCACGTGCTCGTGCCGAGCACCGGCAGAGGACCACGATGCGCCTCCTGGCAGGCGTCGTCGACAAAGCCGATCGGCTCGGGAGTCTCGAAACCCGCAGCGCGCCGAGCCCTCAAAATTTCGAGGGTGCCCCTACCATGCCCTCCAGCGCCGAAGATGACGATCTTACGCTTCATCGCTCCTCCGCAGCATGACCCGCCTCGAGTTCTTCCCGACGCCGCTTCCAATAGTCTGCGTCGGCGATTTGATCGCTCGCGGTAAGCACCGAGGGAATCGTCAGAAGGATCGCCTTGAGGTCAACCCAGAGGCTCAACGAATCGATGTAGGACAAATCAAGGCGAATGCGCTCCGGCCAGGCGATCGCGTTGCGACCATGAACTTGAGCCCAGCCCGTGATGCCCGGCCGAACCGTCAAGCGACGCCGTTGCTCCCGATCGTAGAGCTCGGCCTGGTAGTAAAGCCCGGGGCGCGGCCCAACGATGCTCATCGCACCGCTCAGAACATCGAAGACCTGGGTGAGCTCATCGAGACTGAGCTTGCGAATCCAACGGCCAACTCGGGTGATGCGCACGTCGCCTTTTTCAACAAGGATGCCCGCACCTTTGTGCTCGGCGCCAACGCACATCGAACGAAACTTGGTCAACAGGAAGGGACGGCCGCCCAGACCAACTCGCTCCTGACGATAGAGAACGGGGCCCGGATCCTCGAGACGAATCGCGAGCGCGATGAGCAGCATCAGCGGCCCGAACAGTACAAGCACGCTCAGCGCGATGAGCAGGTCGAGCATCCTCTTTCCCCACACCGTGTACCAGCTCCGACGCGGGCCCGGCACACCCTCCATGCGGTAAGGCAGCCGGCTCATGTAGCGCCCTCCCCATGGGGGAGAGACAGGGGCGCCGTGGGAAAAACGAGCATCCGCCCCCCCTCCGGATGGCGGGCCCGCAGGAATCCGAGCACCTCATCCCAGCTCCTCGCGTGGGCGTAGCCCTCCCAGAAAGACTTGCGCACGTCGTGTGTCGACAAGCTGGGCGCAAAGACGACGAGCTCACGCCCCGCGAGGTAAGGTCGTTCGACGGGATCGCGATAGATCCGCCCACCGGGGCCATGGACGCTGTGGTAACCCCGGCCATGAGGACACGCTGCGGAGACGATAACCGTGCCGCCTTCGCGCACAGGTGGGGGATCGCAGTTGCGGTAGGCGTTGAAGACATTGCCGACTTGCAGTAGCTCCCCATCCTTGGGATAGGCATTGAGCAGCGCAGCATCAGCGGCGGGCGCGAAGCGAGTCGCGAAAACCCTCCGTCCGAGCGCGACGGCTGCGCGGTGCGCCTCGACCAGATGACCAAAGAAGTACCCGAGAGCTTCGCGATCTGCGCCCGGCACGATGTTGACGACGGCGTGCAGTCCCGCAGCAAGAGCGATCTCCTCCATCTCCTCCCGCGCACGATTGCCTTCGACGACCCCCAGACCCGCTCCGGACAGACCGGTCACGGCGGGGCGATGGTTCATCTCGAGGGTCTCGATTCCCGCAAGCCCAGGCAGGACGATCTTCCCGCCACCACCGAAGCCCGCGTAGGGATGGGGGACGACCGAGCCAACGGCCAGGCGCAGCTCAGCCTCAGCGAAGAAACGATTGATATGAATCGGTAGACCACTCTTGGAGTGCCCCAGGGAGACGAGGTTCTCGTAAGGATGGTGGTTGGAGACGTCACACAGCTCCATGACCCGAGACCCAAGCTTAGCGAGCAGCTCGGGCCGACGCATTGGCCCGTGTCCGCCGAGGGCGACAATGACGCGCACACCTTCGGCGGGAAGACCCGCGTCCTCGAAGCGATCGAGCAGGGCCTCAAGCACCGGTCCCGTCTTGGCGGGACGGGTCAGATCTTCAACCGCAATCGCGGCGCAGGTCTTGCCCGCAGCGAGAAGCTCGACGCGAGGCGAGCCGATAGGCGTGGCGAGCGCCTCCGTAAGGCCGGGACCCGCCGGTACGCCAGCGATCTCCGCCCGCTCGACCCGCCAGCCTTCAGGCAAGTCGAAGCACCGTTCCTCCTCGAGCAGCCAGGCACCCCAGGGAAGAAGGATCTTCGCTGCTTCATCCGCCACGGGCCGCTCCCTCCTCACTCTTAGGCACGGCTACTGGCCGAAGCTCCGTGCGGGCACGCGCGTCGCGATCAAGCCCCGTCAGCTCGGAGAACACACCGAGAAGGCGCCAGGCCAAATCGCGGCGCTGGTATCGCCCGAGAATGAAGCGCCGTCCCGCCTCACCCATGCGCCGCCGCTCCTCGACCGGCAGCGCGATCAGCTCACGCACGGCCCGAGCAAGCTCTTCGGGCTCCTCCGGTGGCACGACGATCCCACAGCCGGCCTCGCGCACGAGGTCAGCCATCTCGCCCTCGGCCCCCACGATCACGGGACGCCCGGCAGCGAGGTAGTCAAAGATCTTGTTCGCAAGGACCATCCGCTGGAAGGGGTGCTTCCAGGTCACGATAACCGAAGCCGTCCCGGCGCGAAGCTGCTCGAAGGCGCGCTGCTTGGGCAACGGCTCCATGAAGCGCACGTGCTTGAGCTGAAGCTCTCGGACACGCTCGATAAGCGCAGCCTTCTCATCCCCATCCCCGATAAAGAGAAACTCGACAGGCGCATCGACAAGGCGCTGTGCAGCATCGAGTAGCTGCCCCAGGCCATTCCAGCGACCATGCGCTCCGCAGTAGACAATGCGAAAGGGATCTTCCGCCGCCTCGATGGGCTTCTCGCCCGCGGCGAGCATCCAGTCGTCGACGCCATTGGGAACGAAGACGATCTTCTCCGCCGCGACTCCGGATGCCTCGAGCCCCTGAGCAATACCACGAGTCACGGCAACAACGCGTTTCGCACTGCGGTAGAACAGCCGG
>CAYSMT010000196.1:0-5839 GCA_964432135.1 uncultured Acidobacteriota bacterium | reverse complement strand
CCGCCGACGCCTCAACACCGGTCAGCCGCGCTGCGGAGATGTTCTGGGCAATGACGATGCCGAATGCGTTCGGCACGAAGACGATGAGATCTTGTGAGCGCGTGCCGTGAGCGACGAGTTCACCCGTGCCGTGGCCTCCAAGGAAACGACCCTTCCAGCTCACGCCGAGTTCGATCCGGTCGCCACGCTCCGGCCGCAAGCTCGCATTGCCGCGCACGAGCCCACGGTCGCCAAAGAGCTCGGCGAGGCTCGGTACACGTAGAAAGTGCCCCGCTGAGGCACGCAAGGTCCACCCGCTGCCAAGATCCCGAGCGATGCCGAGCTTCCCACCCCACTCCGAGGCGCGCAGATCTGCGGCCGGCGGCGGAAGCCCTCCTCCGCCACCTGCGAGGAAATCGTCTCGGCGCCGAAACCAGCGCAGTGACGGAGAGAGCAGGACCTTGCCCACAGTGAATCGATCCTCGACAACCAGGGACACCACACGACGCCGGGCCCCGCCGCGCCCGGGAACAGCGAGCGCAGCCTCTCTCACGCGACTGTCCTCAGTGCGCAGATCACCCCTGAGCAACAACGCGTGCGCGCCGAAGCGGGCGCGCATAAGCAGCGCAACGCCGCCACCCCAGGAGCGCGTACGCCGGTCGGCGCCCCCAAGGGAGATCTCAGCGTCAGGATCGCGCAAGCGGGTCTCGCCGGAGAAGAGGTCGGCCAGGAGCTCAACCTTCTCGAGCTGGCCGGCCCGTCGCCAGCTCCAGCTCAGCGCAGCGTCGACATGCTCCTCATCAAGGCGGGTGCGAAAGGCGGGCAGAGCGTCCGTCCCAGGCACACCCATCTCCCGGCGGCGATAAGCGAGCGACACCTCCATCGTGCCCGAAAGGGGCTTTGCGAGGGTCGCTGATGCCCGCCAGGAATCCGCGCGCAGGTCGTTGTTGACGCGACGACGCACAAGGTCGTCCGCGCTCGTGTGCAAAGTGCCGTTGTCACTGAGATAGCGGAAAGCACCGCCGCTGTCGATGCGCTCGAAGCCGAGCCGCAACCAGCGCCCACCTCCAAGGCTCACACTCGAAGCGGCGGAAGCACGCAGAGTATCGTAACTTCCCGCGAGCAGATCGACTCGCGCCGAAAGCGTCTGCTCAGGGGCCCGAGTCCGGATATCCACCAGCCCCCCCATCCCACCGGCTCCCGTCACAGCCGGTGGGATGCCCCGATAAACGGTGACGCTTTCGACCTGGGTGAGCGGAATGGTCGACAAATCGACAGGGCCCCCGAGCGCTCGATTTTGTACGACGCCATCGACGAGGACCGTCACTTGCTCGGCGGTCGAACCGCGTAGCGAAAGCGTGGCGTAGCGACCGAATCCTGCGTAGGAGCGGACCCTCGCGCTGGGGACGCGCCGCAGAAGGGCGGCGAGATCCTCACCGCGCGAGGTCGCCTCACCCACATCGAGCTCGCTGGCAAAAGCGGCAGCCTCTTCAGCGTCGGGCGCGGCGACGTGGACCTCCACGCGTTCCGTCCTATCAACGGGGATCGGCGCTTTCTTCTCCTCGCTCGCCTGCAGCGGCGGCGCCCAAAAAACCAGCACGAGCGCAAGACCGGCGGCATCGCTCCAACGAATCCCCCGCCAAAGAGTACGCAAACTCTCACGGCGACATGTCATGGGCAACCTCCGCTCGTCTCGCGCGGCAGCAAAGCCGAGGAACGCCCGTACTCCGCCCCGGCGTCGCGCACGAGGTAAAAGAAGCCCTCGGAGGGCCGAGGATTCTCACCGTCACAGTCGTATCGCCACAGGGCGCTCTCGTCGGCGAGGCATCTCGTCTCGCCGAGCTCTATGACACCGCCCGCGACGCGGATCTGGATCAATGAACCGCGTAACAGATCGTAGTGCTTCCCGCTGCCGGTGAAGCTCCAGCGCAGCTCGGCACAATTCCCGCCCCGCACCCATAGACGAGGCTCTCGCCGAAGGAAGGGCTCGACAGAAACGCTCGACGGATCGCGGCAGGAAGCGACCTCGCGCCCGTCACTCGTTCCATCACCATCGCTATCCGAGAGCGTGGACAGGCTGCCGTAGAGCACCCGCTCGGCCTCGTCGGAGAGACCGTCCCCATCGGCGTCCGGCGCCGATAGGGCACGCGGCCGTCCGTGCAAGACGACGAGGGCGTCGATATCGCTGCCCTCGGCCGCGCCGGCGTAGCCATTGCCGCTGCGAGCGTCGGTGACGCGGACGAAGCGCACTTCGCTCAATCCGAGCTCCGCCAAATCAAAGGCGTCACCTCCAGCGCCTGAGATACCGCCCTTGCCCTCAGCATCCCAGACTTGGCTGTCATCGGGCACCGTCCAGTTGCCGCTGAAGGTCGGGGTGACACCCGCCAGCCCGCGTAACCGCTGGTGCAATGCGCGATCCACTGCCCAATTGCCGCTGGCCTCTGCGAGCGCATCCGCGTCATAAGGGAAGCGCGTCCACTGGACACCGTCGGACGAGACCTCCACGAAGGCGGGCTCGGTAAAAACCGCGTAGTGCTCCTGCGGTCCGGAAGGAACAGCACCGCGGAAGAAAGCATTTTCGAAAACGATAAAGTCGGGCCCAGGCCGGTCCTCGATGACGATGTCTTCGAAGGCGTAGACCATGGCGCCACCAGCACCGAGAGAGGCAACACTCGTCGTACCGGTCGTCGGTGTCGAATCGCCGGGCGGGCCAAGGACGATCCCCGGAAGATAGAGCGCACCAAAACGCGCGCCGGGATTTGGCTCGGCAGCCTGCCAGCGCGTCACGGCATCCGGCAGGCAGTCGATCGGGAGGGAGCGTTCCCCCGCGGCTGCGGGGGGCATGACGAGCATGCCCCCCGCGACGAGACACAGCAGAAGCGAGTGAGACCTCATCGCTCTCCCAAGACCTCAAATCCCCCAGGGAGGCTCCCCCCGGAGAAGGCGAACCCTCCCTCGCTCACGATGAAGCGATGGAAATGTACCAGGGCATCGACAGCCGGATGCTCACCACCCCATCCGTCGTGCCACAAGGTCAGACCTACCGTATCGAAGCTGTATTCGGACTGACCTAACGCCGCGAGAGGCACGACGGTGGTCGCATCGCCGAGCACGGCAAGGCCACCCTGATCGTTCAACTCGGCGAGGTAGAAGGTGACAGTGCCCTTATCGGGAGCGTGCTCGATGAGTGCGATCAGGGGAACACCGAGCGGCAATTCATAAAGGGTCGACGCGAAGCTCATGTTCGCGAACGCCCCAAAGCGCTCAAAAAGCGGGCTCGACTCGTCAGCCACGCCGAAGAGAGTGGGCGAGACCCAAGGGCCGCCGAAGAAGGGGGAGCGATTGGGAAAGTAGTCGAACTCGAGGAGCTCGAAAGTATCGGCCGAGGGGTCAAAGAGCGATCCCGTGCGTTCGAGCCCCGTTGTCTGCTCGTTCCAAAGCCCCCAGGAAATCTGGAAGTAGCCGTTGGGGTCCGCCTCGAAATGCTCGGGGTCCAGCTCAAAGATGGCGGCCGCGACGAAACGATCATCCTGATCGAAGCTCCTGCCAAGCCTCCACCCGAGCCGGCCGGCAGCGAGGTCGGCGCGGTACAGCACGCTGAGGCTTCCCGGAGCATCCCCCACATAGCGCGGTAAATCGGCGTGCCAGCTGATGCGTTCGAGCGCTGCCCCACGCACGATCAGCGCCGGATCAAAGAGTGGATCGGCGGAGAAGGAGGTGACCTCGCCGTCACCGACGATCATCACCGGCGGAGTCGCTGCCTGAGCAGCCGATGCCAAGACGGCCGACGCCACGATGGCAAGCAAGAGCTTGTGAGCCAACATCTGGTGTTTCTCCCGGGCAACCCGGAAGCCCCACCCGCACGGCGGCTCCTCCCAGGGGCACCCCGAGGGGCGCGGAAGACCCGTCTCGCGCGGGCCGGCCCCCGGAGTCCACCCAAAGCAGTCCAAGACGACACCCGCCCTCAAGCATCCGCCACGGTGGCGCATCTCAGGCGGGGCTTGGTGCAGCTCCCGACCGCGCGCCGCTCGCCATGCGAAGCAACGCCCGTACGCCGGGGGCTTGCGAGGTGGGTACGGCGGAACCTGCCCCTGGTCGGTTCGGCCTTGCGCACGTGCAGGACGGTCTCCTGGCTCGCGGGTCGTCCGGACGGCCGCGCCTTCCCGGGAACTCTCCCCAGTGGCTGCCCCCCTGAAAACGTGCAGCTCCGTCGCAGGAGCACGCCGCGATTCCAGGGTCGGGCCTGCAGCCGCCGTCACCGCTCACAGTCGCCGGGCGGCAGGGGATTCACACCCCTTTCCCGTCTCCTGCCCGCCCGCTCCAAGTCGTTCTTTCCCGGGAGGGCCCCGGATCTCGAAGCGGTCGTTCTTGGGTGATGCGGATCTCTGTCTACCACGAGCGATAGGGCGACTTCAAGCTCGGCCGCCCACACTCGCGACAGGCAAACCAGCTAAGATCTTTTCAACGAACACTTTGCGCTATTGGCCCCGCATTATTTCTTTGACCGCGTGCCCGCGAGTGGGAATAATGAGTCTTCCGCGGCGAGCAGCGGCCGGCATCCCGAGAAGCAACAGCTAACGGCCGTGCCTTCCAGGGTCTGGCATCCCGGAATAGGAGCAATGAATGAAGATCCTCGTGATCGGCGGCGGAGGACGTGAGCACGCGCTGGCATGGAAGATCCGCCAATCGCGCACCGTCGAAGAGCTCTTTTGCAGCCCCGGCAACGCCGGGATCGCAGAGATCGCAGACTGTCCTCCCCTCGCCTCGTCGGACCCGGATGCCGTCGCCGAGTTCGTCGCTCGCCAGGGGATCGACCTGACCGTTGTCGGGCCGGAGCTACCCTTGGTTCAGGGCATCGCCGATCGGATCCACGCTTGTGGCCGGGCCGTCTTCGGGCCGGTGGCCGGAGCGGCGCGCCTCGAGGGAAGCAAGGCGTTCTCGAAGGAGTTCATGACCCGTTATCGTATCCCGACGGGCAACTACGCGATCTTCGACGAAGCCAGCGCGGCCTTCGACTATGTCGAGAAGCAGGGAGCACCCCTCGTCATCAAGGCCGACGGTCTCGCGGCAGGCAAAGGGGTGTTCATGGCTGAGACCGTCGAGCAGGCCCGTGAGGCGATTCAAAAGCTCATGGTCCAGAAGGCCTTTGGAGGGGCCGGCCGCCGGGTCGTCATCGAGGAAAAGCTCGTGGGACGTGAGGCCTCGTTCTTCGCCATCACCGACGGTTCGCGCGTCATTCCCCTCGTCACCTGCCAGGACTACAAGCGCGCCCACGACGGAGGCGAAGGTCCCAACACCGGGGGCATGGGCTCCTACTCGCCCGCACTGCATCTCGACCGAGAGCTCACCGCGCGGGTGCTCGAGAAGATCGTTGGCCCGACGATCCGCGGGATCGCCAACGAGGGCTACCCCTACCGCGGCGTGCTCTACGTGGGCCTGATGCTCACGGCGAACGGCCCCAAGGTCCTCGAGTACAACTGCCGTTTCGGCGATCCGGAAACCCAGGTCATCCTCCCGCGCCTCAGATCCGACCTCGTGCCCTTGCTCTCCGCGGCGGCACACGGCGATCTCTCCTCGGTGCGGGTCGAATGGCGCCGCGAGGCGGCCGTATGCGTAACTCTCGCCTCTCAGGGCTATCCAGGTCACTACCAGAAAGGCAAAAAGATCTCTGACCTCGAGCGCTTTGCGGGACTTCCGGATGTCGCCTGCTTCCATGCGGGCACGCGGATGGGCCCGGGTGGAGAGATCCGCACAGCGGGAGGACGCGTGCTCGGCGTGACAGCCCTGGGCAAGAATATTGCTGCCGCGCGGACACGTGCCTACGAAGCCATGTCCCAAGTCTCCTTCCAGGGCATGCATT
>CAYSMT010000195.1:0-5851 GCA_964432135.1 uncultured Acidobacteriota bacterium | reverse complement strand
CCAACGACCATTGCCATCCATGATGACGGCGATGTGGCGGGGCAGCCGGAGGAAGTCGATCTCCGACAACAGCTCACCCCCGTCTCTCACCCGGCGTCGCCCCGGGTCACCGGTCAGGCGCTCGTTCATCGCTTCGCTCGCCCCTCCTGGCCCGGATCAGGCATCACCCAGGCAGTTGAGGCGGAATCTACCACCCCGCCGCCGTGCTGACCATTCGCCTCGCGCAATTCTGCAGGTCTGCACCCGATGCTCCGGTGATGAAGCGAGGCGAAATGGGCTGGCCTTGTCAGAACACGACAGGATGGTCATCCTCCCCCCACGCTGGACCGTGCCCCTTCGGAAAA
The DNA here is from genome assembly GCA_964432135.1 of uncultured Acidobacteriota bacterium. GTDB lineage: Bacteria > Acidobacteriota > Polarisedimenticolia > J045 > J045 > JANTFM01. Next base: position 5,507 of record CAYSMT010000195.1, on the reverse strand, counting down.
AGGGTTCGCATGAGGCACAGACCCTGCGCGGGCGCCGCCACTCCCGCGCGACGACGATCACCTGAAGCAAGCAACTCGGGCAAGTCTTCGGCGCGGCGCCGGCCCAGCCCAACCTCCGCGAGACAACCGACAAGGTTGCGCACCATCTTGTAGAGGAAACCATCTGCCTCGAACTCGATCTCGACGATCCCCGAAGGGTCGCGCCGCAGCTCCACGCGGCGCATCGTGCGCACGGTCGAAAGCATCTGCCCACCAGCGTTAGTCACCGCGGCGAAGTCCTTCGTACCCACGAGACCCGCTGCCGCCTCCTTCATTGCTTCGAACTCCAAATGACCCCAAAGCTGCCATGCCCAGCGCACCTCGAAAGGTAGCACAACCTCGCGGTTCACAATGCGGTAGCGGTAGATCTTGCCCGAAGCACTACGGCAGGGGTGGAAGGGCGCCGACATCGTGGCGACGGCGCGCACGCGAATCGCCTCCGGCAGCAGAGCGTTGAGCCCCTGACGAAGGCGATCGGGCTCGCGATGGTTCGGCGGATGATAGGCTGCAACCTGGCCAATCGCATGCACACCCGCATCGGTTCGCGCCGAACCCACGAGCGCCACGCTCTCGCGCGGCGCGTCGTGCAATCGCCCCAGCACCCCCTCGAGTTCGCCCTGGATCGTCGCTGCGTTAGGCTGAAGCTGCCAGCCGTGGTACGCGCTGCCATCGTAGGCGACCAGGAGGGTTGTGATGGGCCCTCCTCGCAGCGGGAAGCTCATCGCCGCGGCACCTCCGGCGGCCGGAGCGTGAGTCGACCTTGCTGCGCGTCGAGATCCGCGTCGTAACCCAAGGGAAGAGCTCGCGCCTTGCGCCCGTGTCCGCAGGGCAGCCCCGCCAGAGCCGGAACGCCGAGGGAGTTGGCGAAGCTCATGAGAAGCTCCGCCAGAGGGCGAGAAGGGCGACCTGGGGCGGGACGACACGCGACGAATTGGCCAAAAACCAAGCCCCGGATGCCCTCGAAAACCCCGGCCTCGCGCGCCTGCCAGAGGAGACGGTCGATGCGATAAGGCGCCTCACCGACCTCCTCGAGAAAAACAACGTGCCCGTTCAGATCGGGTTGCCACGAAGTCCCGGCCAGCCCGACAAGCAAGCTCAGACAGCCGCCCGCCAGCGGTCCCCGCGCGCGTCCCGGGATGAGGATACGTCGAAGCCCGGGCTGAAATACGCGCTCGGCAAGAGGCTGCTCGAGCATGCGCCGCAGATCCGAAGCGACGAAACGCTCCTTGTTGGCGAGATCACTCACGAGCGGCGCGTGCCAGCTTGCGATGCCTCTCGTGAGCAATGCCGCCTGCAATGAGCTCAGATCCGAGAAGCCAATCAGCCAGCGCGGCCGGCGACACAAACGCACCAGGTCAAGTTGAGGCAGGAGACGAGCACTCCCCCATCCTCCCCTCGCCGCCCACACGGCGTCGATGCCATCGCTTTCTAGCGCCCAACTGAGGTCAGCCAGACGTGCCGCATCGTCTCCCGCGAGGTCTCCGTTGTGTTCGAAAACATGAGGCCCGGTGACGACCTCGTATCCCCAACTCTCGATCAGAGTCAAGCCACGACGCAGCAGACGAGCTTGCACCCGCGATCCGGGAGCAATGACGGCGATCCGCCCTCCAGGAGGTATGGCGGGGGGCACGCGCATCAACACCCGCGTGTGGCTTCCCATGCTCATGCGCCCGGCGGCCGATCAATCAGCGGCGCGTCGATTCTCGGCTTACGCCCGACGATTCGGAGCTCGTGCGCCTCACGAACGCGAGAGAGTAGCTCGGGTGTCGTCAGAAGCTCGAGTCCCGTCAGTGCCATCGCCTGGGCCGCATGTAGTGCCTCGCGCTGAGCGCGAGGCGAGATCGCGGCTGCGGCAAAGGCCTCGGTATGGGTCGCCAGAGCTTCGTCTGCGATGCGAAAGGTCGGGTGGAGCGCCGGGATGCGGAAGGAGAGCGTTCCCATGTCGAGCGAGCCCATCGGGGCACCCTCGCCCGCGACCGGATCGAGTCCGGCTTCGCGCGCATGGCGCGTCCAGGTCTGCGCAAGAACGGGGTTCGCAAGAAACTCGTCGTAGAGGTTGTCGATCGTGCGTACGCTCGCCGAAGCGCCGGTCGCGTTCGCGATAGTGGCGACGAGTTCTTTGAATCGCGGCAGAAGCTTCTCGATCAGGTCTGGCGTGTTCGGCGCACGCAACGAGAAACGCGCCCGCGCGTGATCGGGCACGAGATTGGGGCGCAAGCCACCATCGAGGATGACCCCGGGAAGATAGAAGGTGTCCCCGAGCTCCGCGAGCAGTTCGCCTCGTCTGTTAAACAACGCAATCAACGCCTCGAGCGCATTGATGCCCAAACCCTCGTCGGTCACGGCGTGTGCGGCCCGTCCCTCAAAGCTGACCTCAACCGACCAGCTCGCGAGCGAGTGAACGATCGCCCGCGACTCGCCGGCGGGATGCGAGAGCAACGCGACATCGAGATCATCGAAAGCACCTCGTACTGCCAGCACGACCTTGCCGCCGATCGTCTCCTCTGCGGGCGCCCCGATGACCACGACGCGGCCACCGATCTGCCCCAAGACGGCGCTCAGGCCGAGCGCGGCGCCGTGGGTCGCCAGAGCGATGAGGTTGTGGCCGCCGCCATGCCCGAGCCCCGGCAGCGCATCGTACTCGCAAAGAAAGGCGATCGTCGGTCCGGCTCCCCCAGCGGAGTACTCCGCCCGAAAGGCCGTCGCCAGCCCCGCCGTACCGGTCTCAACATCGAAACCTTCCTCCTCGAGCTCTCCTGCGAGTCGCGTAACAGTGTGCATCTCGCGGCAACCGAGCTCCGGATCGCGATGGATCTCGCTGCTCAGCCGCATGAGATCACTCGCACGACGTGCAAGCTCTTCGACAACACGCGCGCGTAGGGCCGGGCGCCGCCTGGTCATCTCATGCACCGAGTTCATGCCGCCTATCTTGCCATCGCGCGGCCGGCTCCGACACACCTCATGCCCGGGCGCTCATCGAGACTCGAGGCAGGCAGGAGGCGAAGTGTCGAATGGAGCCGGTCGTAAGCCGGATTCTGTTCTCTCGAAAGAGGAGGATCATTCATCTGGGACGGCGGTTACCCGCCGCCTCGAGCGGCCTACCCGGGAGCGACGCGGGCCGCGCCATGGCTCCCCTATTTGGCCTTGCTCCACGCGGGGTTTACCAAGCCACCCCGGTCACCCGGAATGCTGGTGGGCTCTTACTCCACCGTTTCACCCTTGCCCGCACCGGCCCGAGGGCCGGCCGTTGGCGGTCTGCTCTCTGCTGCACTTTCCATCGGGTCGCCCCGCCTGGGCGTTACCCAGCACGCTGCCCTATGGAGTCCGGACTTTCCTCGACGGAGCGCGTCCGCCGCGATCCTCTCTCCGGCTCCATTCGACCTGCGGATTGTAGCGTACGTAGGACGCCGTGCTCTTCCCTTTATGTTTAAGGAGGCTGTGTCACAATGCCTGCTGGCCTTGGTTGGGCAGTGTGCCGCAAAACCGAGGCCGGGAGAGCGAGCACAGATGTCAACTATTCCCACCGGCCGCAGTGCGCCCGAACCCGGGCGCCGAGAAGAGCTCCGCCTGCCCTGGGATGAGCAGGCCGAGCGTGCCGTGCTCGGCGCGATCCTCCTCGACCCGGCCTCCTTCGATGCCGCATCGGAGCTCATCCGCGCCGACGACTTCCACCGGCCGGCCCATCGAGAAATCTTCAAGGCCCTCGTCACTCTTTCCGTCGGGCACGAGGCGATCGATCCGGTGACGTTGCGGCATGAGCTCGAAAAAATGGGCTCACTCGATCTCGCCGGCGGGTCTTCCTATCTCGCCTCGCTGATAGATGGCCTGCCCCGAGCGACACACGTCACCTCCTACGCCAAGATCGTGAAGGATCGCTCGTTGCTACGCCGGCTCATGCGGGTCACCGAAGAGCTCGGCGATGAGGCTGCGAAAGGCAAGAGCCCGGCAATCGAGCTGATCGATCGCACCGAAGGCCGGCTCTTCGAGCTCTCGGATGCGGGACGCCACGGTGGCTTCGAGCCCCTCGCCACCGTAGGAAAGGCCGGCATCGCCACCCTCGAGAAGCTTTCCGTGCGACGCGAGGCTGTCACGGGGGTGCCCACGGGCTTCGCTCGTCTGGACAAGATGACCTCCGGCTTTCAGCCTGGAGAGATGGTCGTCATCGCAGCACGCCCGTCGATGGGCAAGACGGCCCTGGCGATCAACATGGCCCAGCACGCCGCACGCGAAGACACGGTCGTCGGTGTCTTCTCGCTCGAGATGTCCTCCGAGCAGCTCTTCATTCGCATGCTCTCCAGCGAGGCGATGGTCTCTGGTCACAAGCTGCGCACCGGCAACTTGGATGCGGGCGAGTGGGAACGTATCATGCAGGCTTACGATACCCTTTCGCGCTGCCGGATCTTCATCGATGACACACCAGGTATCTCCCCGATGGAGGTCCGATCCAAGGCACGCCGTCTCAAAAAGGAGGAGCAGCTCGGTCTGATTGTCCTCGACTATCTCCAACTCATGCGTGGCGATGAACGCGTCGATTCACGCCAGCAGGAAATCTCCGAAATCAGTCGCGCACTCAAAGGCATCGCCAAGGAGCTCAAGCTGCCGATCATCGCGCTCTCGCAGCTCTCGCGTGCACCGGACCAGAGGGTTGGCGACCACCGGCCTCAACTCTCTGACCTGAGGGAGTCCGGCGCGATTGAACAAGACGCGGACCTGGTCATGTTCATCTTCCGCCCCGAGGTCTACGAGAAGGATCCCGAAAAGGTCATCGAAAAAGAGCTCGAGGGGAAGGCCGAGCTCATTCTGGCCAAGCAGCGCAACGGTCCGACAGGAACGGTGCCGCTCTTTTTCGTCAAGGAGTACACCCAGTTCCAAAACCGCGCCGACGACTTCTGATCACTCGAGAGAAAACCCCAAAAGGGTGGGACCTCGGTGGGGGGCCGAGGTCCCGAGGGTGCGGAGGTCCATCAGAGGAGAGGGTGCGCTTAGGCAGGGCCGATCATCCTTTTCCCTTCGAGCGAGTGACCGACGCGCTGCCGAGTGCACCCCCTTCTATTCCAATCTTCGTGCCACGCGTGCGTCGTGCCCATGTATTCCCACCAAATTCATTCCAGCCAGCAAGTTACGCGACAAACGAGGCGCACAATCCATGGCAACGTTACCAACCCATACCTGCAGAATACGCCGACTATCGGACGAAACGACCGGCCGAAACAACTCGGGGACACAAGCGCCCTGTCGCATGCGCGGCTTCTCACCTCATCAGGCGATTCGGTCTGGTCGGTGGTCAAGTCAAGGGTTCCTTTCGGGGAGCCATGGAAGCGGACACCCGAAAGATGTGAGGTGAGCCCTCAACGGTGCGCTTTTCGCGCTTTTCGCGTCCAGCTCCTGATCTGGCACGCCGATTGTCCTGGGCTTCAGGCCGCGATCGCGGTCTTGTAACGGTAGGTCCCGGCGCTCTCCCCGGGGCG
>CAYSMT010000194.1:0-5867 GCA_964432135.1 uncultured Acidobacteriota bacterium | reverse complement strand
GTTGGTGGACGGGCGCGTGGCAGAATACGGCGCCCTCGGAGGTCTTCATGAGTTACCAACGACCCCGCAGCGAGCGCCGTACGATCGACATCGAGCGTGAGCTGCTTTCGTTCTGGAAAGAGAAGGACGTCTTCCACCGTTCTCTGCGGCAGACCGCCGGCGGCGAGCGTTTCGTGTTCTACGAGGGGCCACCGACCGCCAACGGCCTGCCTCACAATGGGCACGTACTGACCCGCGCAGTCAAGGACCTCTTCCCGCGCTACAAGGCGATGAAGGGCTGCTACGTTCCACGGATTGGTGGGTGGGATACTCATGGCCTTCCCGTCGAGGTCGAGGTTGAAAAGCAACTCGGCATCCACGGCAAGGAGGAGATTGAGGCCTATGGCGTCGAGCCCTTCACGAAGAGGTGCATCGAGTCCGTCTTTCGCTATACGGAAGAGTGGGAGCGACTGACCGAGCGCATCGCCTTCTGGGTCGATTTGCCCGAGGCCTATGTCACCTATCACAAAGAGTATGTCGAATCTGTGTGGTGGGCGCTCTCCGAGCTCTTTCGCAAGGGCCTGCTCTACCGTGGCCACAAGGTCGTTTGGTGGTGGCCCCAGGGAGGGACGGCGCTGTCCGCGGGGGAGGTGGGCCTCGGCTACCGTGAGGTCGACGATCCTGAGGTCATCGTGCGCTTCGCGAGCCGCAGCCGGCCGGGCGTCTCCTACCTCGCGTGGACGACGACACCCTGGACTCTCGCCAGCAACATCGCCCTGGCTGTTTCAGAGAAGCTGGACTACGTTCGCGCACGGGTGAGTCGCACGCGCCAGCCGGACGAGGAAGTCATCGTTGCTGCGCCCCTCGTCGCCTCGGTGCTCGGCGAGGAAGGGGTCGATATCCTCGAGACCTTTCCCGGCTCCGCTTTGCTCGGCGAGAGCTACGAGCCCGTCCTTCGCTACGGTGAGCCTGAGGGAGAGAAGGTCTGGCAGGTCATTCCCGCAGACTTCGTCGGCTCCGACACGGGTACCGGTATCGTTCACATCGCGCCGGCCTTCGGCGAGGATGACTTCCGCGTCTGCAAAGAGCAGGGAATGGGTTTCCTGCAGCTCGTCCGTCCTGATGGGACCTTCCCACCCGAGGTCACGGATTTCGCGGGGCGCTTTTGCAAAGAGGCCGACCGCGACATCATCCGCCTGCTCAAGGCTCAGCGGAAGGTTTTCAAGGAGGGGAGCTGCCGCCACGACTACCCCTTCTGTTGGCGCGCAAGCCAGGATCCGCTGATCCAGTACGCTCGTCCGGCATGGTTCGTGCGGACGACGGCGCTGATCGACCGCGCGATCGCCAACAACCGCGCCGTCAACTGGCTGCCCGAGCACATCAAGGAGGGGCGTTTTGGCGACTTCCTGGCCAACAATGTCGACTGGGCGCTTTCCCGCGAACGCTACTGGGGTACGCCATTACCGATCTGGGAGTGCTCGGGTTGTGAGCAGCTCGAGGTCTTCTCCTCGATCGCAGCGATTCTCGAGCGCAACCCCGAGGCGTTGGCCCACTGGGAGGCGGCTCGGGCTGCCGATCCCTCGCTTTCCGAGCATCTCGTCGTGCATAAGCCCTGGGTCGACGAGATCCATTTCGAATGCCCGCAGTGCGGCGGGAAGATGCGTCGCGTGAGCGAAGTCATCGACTGCTGGTTTGACTCGGGTTGCATGCCTTTCGCCCAGCAAGGCTTCCCCCACAAGGGCGTCGAGGAGTTTCGCAAGGCCTGGCCAGCGGACTTCATCTCCGAGGCCATCGATCAGACGCGAGGGTGGTTCTATTCGCTGCTGATGATTTCGACCCTGCTCTTCGACGAGCAGACTCAAGCGAAGTACGCCATCGCACCGGCAAAGGATTACCCGCATCCCTACAAGACCTGCATCGTGCTCGGCCATGTTTGCGATCCGGAGGGCAAGAAGGAATCCAAGAGCACGGGCAACTACACTCCGCCGGATCTCGTGCTCGAGGGAAGCTTCCTCCTGAAGCTTGCTCCGCCCGAGCGCTTCGAGAAGGAGCTGGCCGAAGACATCGTCGCGCTCTTGCCCCAGCAGGTGAAGACCCTCGGCCTGCCTGAAGGTGCCCCGTTGCGGGTCAGTCGGGCCGATGACGCGAAGGTGTGCTACGAGGCGCGTCTCGGTGCGGCGGCTGTCGGCAAGGAGGGCGTCGGGCTTGGCGCAAAGGTCCGGGCGGCGCTGGGTGTTGAGGGTGGTGATCAGGTGCGCATCCACGCGCTCGACGACCCGCCGGGAGCCGATGCCTTCCGCTGGTTCTTCTACGCTGCGGGGCCGCCGTGGAACAACACGCGCAACTCGCTGCGCGCGATCCGAGAGCAGCAGAACGAGTTCCTCGTCCGCTGGCAGAACGTGCTGAGCTTCTTCTTGATCTACGCCGCGATCGATGACTTCGACCCGGCGGAGGGGCTCGGGACGCCGGAGATGGGGCGGCTGGATCTATCTCGTGGCAAAGGTTATCGTCCTGCGGCCGAACGGTGTCGGATGGACCGTTGGATCCTCTCCGAGACAGCGCTAACCCTCGCCCAGGTGGGGAAGGCTCTCGAAGGCTACCGAGCCTACGAGGCTGCGAGCGCACTCAAGCGTTTTGTCGACGCGCTCTCGAACTGGTACGTGCGGCGTAGCCGTGCGCGCTTCTGGGCCCCGGATTTCGAGCAGGACAAGCGCGACGCCTACTGGACTCTTTGGGAGGTGCTCGTCGAACTCTCGTTGATGGCCGCCCCCTTTGTGCCTTTCTTTGCCGAGCATGTCTATCGCACCCTGGTCATCGGGGCCTGGCCTGAGCTGCAGCCGGAGAGTGTGCACCTCGCCTCATGGCCGGCGCCGCGCGATGCGTGGGTCGATATTGAGCTTTCGGCGTCGATGGGACTGGCCCGTGAGGTGGTCTCGATGGGGCTTTCGGCCCGCGCCGCGGAGAAGCTTCGGGTACGTCAGCCCCTCGCGCAGGCGCTCGTCTTCTTCGCCGATGGGCAGGGTGGCGACGCGTTGCGTGCCCTCGTGCCGATCATCGCCGATGAGCTCAACGTCAAGGAGGTCGTCCTTGGCGACAACGCCGACGAGTACGTCCATTGGAAGATGCAGCCGAACTTCCGGGCGATCGGCCCGCGCTACGGAAAGCTCGTGCCGAAGATCAAGCAGGCCCTCGCCGGGGCCGACGCGGCGGCGCTGCGCCGACAGCTCGATGAGGCGGGAGAGATTCGCCTCGCCGTCGACGGCCAAGAGGTCCAGCTTGGCGCGGATGAGGTGGCCATCACCCTCGCGGCTCGCGAGCACTACGCTGCTGCCTCGTCGAGCCGTGTCGTCGTCGTGCTCGAGACCGAGATCGACGACCAGCTCGCGCGAGAGGGGTTCGCGCGGGAGCTGATCAACCGCATCCAGGGCTTGCGCAAGGAGCTCGATCTCGACTACGCCGACCGGATCGCCGTGACCGTCGAGGGCCCGGAGGAGCTCGTCGTCGTGCTCGAGCATTTCGGGGAGCTCATTACCGGAGAGACCCTCGCCACGCGCCTGACGGTGGGATCGCCTGTCGAGGGGGCAACCCGCAAGAGTGCGCGTATTGATGGTCTGGAGGTCGTCTTCGGCCTCGCGAGGGCTTGAGAGATGAGCCATAAGCGCCATCGTGCAAAAGAGAGCTTTGGCGAGGATGCGGGCATCCTGCAGGTCGGTCGTGGTGCGCGCCTTCGCGGCAAGCTCTCGGGCGAGGGGGTTGTTCTCGCTTGCGGTACCCTCGAGGGCGAGCTCGATGTCGGCGGCGAGCTGATCGTCTCGGCGAGCGGCCGAGTCGATGTTCTCAAGGGGCGCGCCAAGGCCCTCTCTGTCGAAGGCGAGGTTCGGGGACTGTTCAAGGTTGAGACAGCCCTCGAACTCAAGGAGGGCGCCTTCTTCGGCGGCGAGATCGAGACCGAGCATCTCCAGGCCGCCGCCGGAAGTCAGCTTGAAGCTCAGGTGCGGATCGGCCCCGAGCCGGACGTCACGAGCTGAGCGCTCTTTCCTCTGGCTCTTGCCAGGCGCGCTCTCCCGTTGTCGACCGTGGTCCCGGAACGAGCGGGAAAGAGGACTCTCCGGGACCCCGGCGACTTCATCCAAACATCGTCGAAAGCTCAAGGCAGGCGGGCCCCGTCCGAAGAGATAGCTCGAGCGACCGGTCCGCGGGAGGGTCGGCCGCCGGTGGAGAGTTGGATGGACGCTGTGGCTCGGCTGCTCCTGGTGGACGACGATCCCTTCGCGCTCGAGACCCTCTCGGAGGCCTTGGGAAAGGCGCATTTCGAGGTCGACGTGGTGCCCAACGGCGCCGCGGCACTGCAGAAAATCGAACAGCTCGACTACGACCTTCTGATCACGGCGCTGAGCATGGAGCCGATGGACGGCATCGAGCTCATCGAGCGTGCGCGGGAGGTCTCGCCCAAGCTCGTCGCGATCGTTGTCGCGGCGGATGCCACTGGGGATGGGGCCGTGCGAGCGATGCGTGCCGGCGCGTTGGACTATCTCTCGAAGCCCTTCCACGTCGATGATCTGGCGAGCGCCGCTCGGCGCTGCCTCGAGAGGGCGCGGACCGAGCAGAGTGCACCGGGGCAGAAACCGACTCGGGAGCCGGAGGGTCGCTCCGGCGAGTTTGAGGACCTGATCGGGCGCAACCCACGCATGCAAAGGGTCTATAGCTTGATCCGCACGGTGGCTCCCGCTGGAAGCACGGTGTTGATCACCGGAGAGTCCGGCACGGGTAAGGAGCGGGTCGCCTCCGCCATTCACCGTCGTTCGAAGCGTGCCGACAAGCCCTTCGTGCGCGTCAACTGCTCGGCATTTGCCGAGGGCGTGCTCGAGAGCGAGCTCTTCGGCCACGAGCAGGGGGCCTTCACCGGCGCGGTCAAGGCGCGTTCGGGAGTCTTTCGCAAAGCCGACGGTGGGACCCTCTTCCTCGACGAGATCGGCGACTTGCCCCTGGCAACCCAGGTCAAGCTGCTGCGCGTGATCCAGGAGCGCGAGGTTCAACCCGTTGGCGGCGACGCGGCGATTCCTGTCGATGTCCGCCTGATCGCAGCGACAAATCAAGAGTTGGCCGCCGAGGTCAAGTCGGGCAACTTTCGCGAGGATCTCTTCTTCCGACTGAACGTTATCCCTGTCCACCTTCCCCCTCTGCGTGAGCGGCCGGACGACATCCCGCATCTTGCCGAGCACTTTCTCCACGCCTTTCGCGAGGCCTGTGCGAAAGAGGTGCGAGGGTTCACCGAGCGGGCGATCGCGATGATGGAACGCTACCCCTGGCCCGGAAACGTCCGTGAGCTCGAAAACGCCGTCGAGCGCGCCGTCGTCCTCGTTCAGGAGGATGTCATCGATCTCTCCGATCTCCCCCCGGAAGTTCGCGGCACCGGAGGCGCCATCGATGGCAGCTTCCAAGTCAACACCGTCCGCTTGTCCGAGGTCGAGGAAATCGTCATTCGCCGCGTCCTGACCAAGACCGGCTGGAACATCAAACGTTCTGCCGAGACCCTGGGCATCACCCGCGCGACCCTCTACTCCAAGATCCGGAAGTTCGGGCTGGCCGTCGCGCGCTGAGGCGGGGCGCGGGGGGACGGTCACCGGGCTTAATGACCTTCTTTTCGAGAGGTCAACGCCGCGGGCAGGGCCGCCTCGAAGCCGGCGCACATCTCACGCCCCTCACAGGCCCTTCTTCATCACGGAGGCAGCCTGTCGCGGCACTTGCGCCTGATTCGGCTTCGCGCTACCGTCTCGACGCTCGGCGGTACGCTGCCCGCGTTTTCTTCCGCGACAGTCGGCGTGCTGCATTCGAGCTCCTTGAGCGGGCGTAGCTCAGTTGGTAGAGCATCAGCTTCCCAAGCTGAG
>CAYSMT010000193.1:0-5875 GCA_964432135.1 uncultured Acidobacteriota bacterium | reverse complement strand
TTCGGTTCAGCATCACCGTGTGCAGCAGTTCATCATCGACAGCGTGACGACGACTCCCGTGACCCTCACCCCCGAGGAGCTTGGGGAGGTCTGGGATGAGATCGTCGCCCACGACGAGCATGAAAAAGAGGTCGTGCGTCTCGGCAAGGAGCTTCGCGATGAATGCCGCTTCTTCGTCCAGAAGACCTTGCTCGACTACCTGATCATTGACGAGCAGAAGCATGACACGCTGCTCGAGCAACTCGGCGAGTTCAAGAAAAAGCTCTATCCCTACGGCTAGGCTAGGGGTGGGACGCGACGCGTCAAGCGCGCCGAACGATCAATCAGCTCAGCACTATGAGAGGATGACCTGATGGGTCTGCTCAAGAAAAAGAAGAAGAAAAAGAGCGGTGCGGCCATGGCGCGCTTCTCCGGCGGCGGTTCCTCGGCCTCGGAGGTCTCCCCCCTCCGGCCGCAAGCCGTGACCAAAGAGCCTCCTTGCGTTGGCCACTGCCCGAGTGGAAACGACATCCGCGGTTGGTTGACGGTCATCGCACAGCGCGAGAAGACCGGCCTTTCGCTGGAACAGGCCCAGGACAAAGCGTGGCTGATCGAGGCGGAAACGACCCCTTTCCCTGCCGTGATGGGTCGGGTTTGTCCCCATCCTTGCGAGGGCGAATGCAATCGTAAAGAGAAGGACGGCGCTGTTGCGATCAACTCGGTCGAGCGCTTCATCGGTGACTGGGGCATCGAACGCGGCCTGGCATTACCGACCCTCGATGTCGGGGGGCCGTTTGATGAAAAGATCGCTATCGTGGGCGCCGGGCCGTCTGGCCTCTCTTGTGCGTATCAACTTGCGCGCAGGGGATACAAGGTCACGGTCTTCGAGGCCTTCGATCATCCGGGCGGAATGTTGCGCTATGGGATCCCTCAATACCGTCTTCCTCGAGAGATCATCGACGCTGAGGTACAGCGTATCGTCGATCTTGGCGTGGAGCTACGCTTCGGTGTACGCATCGGTAAGGAGACGACCCTGGAAGCGCTCCGGGAGGAGTACGACGCCGTCTTCGTAGGCATCGGGGCGCACAAGGGTTGGACCATGGGTATTCCCGGCGAGGAAGGCCCGGGTATCTTCACGGGCACCGAGTTCCTGCGGATCGTCAACGGTGGCGAGAAGCCCGAGATTGGGAAAAAGGTGATCGTCGTTGGTGGTGGTGATACCGCCATCGATGCGGCGCGTGTCTCTTTGCGCCTCGGTCCCGATACGGCGAGTGTCTCACGGCGCTTAGGTGCAGAAGTCACTGTGCTTTACCGCAGGACGCGCACTGAAATGCCGGCGATCGAACGAGAAATCGAAGAAGCGCTCGAGGAAGGCATCGCGATCGAGTTCCTCGCGGCTCCGGTGAAGATCCTGCGTGATGGTGATGGGCGCCTGACGGGTTTGACGGTGCAACGCATGGAGCTTGGTGAGCCGGATGATTCCGGTCGTCGCCGACCGCTTCCGATCGAAGGGGATGTTTACGATATCGAAGCTGATGCCGTGATCATGGCCGTCAGTCAAGCGCCTGATTGGGCCGCCCTCGGCGGTGGAATCGAGACCAAGGGTTCATGGCTCGAGGTCGACGAGTGGGGACGTACGGCCATCGAAGGCGTCTGGTCGGGAGGCGATACGCTCACCCTCGGGTTGGCGACGATCTCCATCGGGCAGGGACGCAGGGCGGCGGAGTCGATCCACTTCACCCTGCGCGGAGAGGAGCACAAGAAGGCTGACGCGTTGCCCAAGATCCTCCCCGACCGTCTCAAACTCGACTTCTACGATCCAGCACCCCGAGCGGAGAGGGCTGTGCTCGACGCCGAGGCGCGTCTGGCCGCGCCTTTCGATGAAGTCGACCTGGGCATCAACGCCGAGCAGGCGCTTGACGAAGTGAATCGTTGCTTCAGTTGCGGGTTGTGCTTCGGTTGCGAGCGCTGCTGGATGTACTGCCAAGTGAACGTGTTCAAGAAGGTGTCCGATCCCGCTCCAGGACACTACTATTCGGCTTCGCTCGCGACTTGCGATGGGTGCAAGAAGTGCGCGGAGGAGTGCCCCTGCGGATTCCTCGATCTTGTTTGAGGCGTAGTGGCAGAGGGGTCGGTTCCCTCGCTCCGAAGGACACACGACGAAGGGAAGGAACACGCAGAGCGATGCATCTCGAGACCCCACGCTTGGTGATCGCCGGCCTGGCAGGCGACAGCGGCAAGACGCTGGTCGCGATCGGGCTTGCCCGCGCCATGACGGCGCGAGGTCATCGCGTGGGGCCCCTCAAGAAAGGTCCCGACTACATCGACGCAGCCTGGCTCGGGGCGGCGGCCGGGCGTCCCGGACGTAACCTCGACACCTTCCTGATGGATGATGGGGGATTGGGGGAGGTGCTACGTCGTTCGAGCGCGTCCGCCGATCTCTTGCTTGTCGAGGGTAACCGGGGCTTGCACGATGGTTTTGATGCGGCCGGATCCCATTCAACGGCAGTGCTCGCCAAGCGTCTCGCGGCGCCCGTGATCCTCGTCCTCGACGTGACGAAGATGACCCGTACGGCCGCGGCTCTCGTCAATGGCTGCGCGAGTCTCGATCCTCAGCTTCGTATCGCCGGTGTCGTGCTTAACCAGGTGGCGACTCGTCGGCAAGAGAAGGTGATCCGCGAGGCGATGGCTACGCATAGCACGGTGCCCGTTCTTGGCGTGTTGCCGCGTCTCGGTGGGGACACGCCGCTGCCGGGGCGTCATCTCGGCCTCGTCACGGCTTCCGAACACCCCCATCGTGAGGCGGCCATCGCCCGCGCAGAGCAGGCGGTCACGGAGGGGCTCGACCTTGCCGGACTCGAGGAGATCGCGCGCTCGGCGCCCCCGGTTACTTTCGACGCTTTCGCGCCGAGGAAGCGGGGCGAGGCGCTGCGGATCGGCGTCTTCCGAGACGCCGCCTTCTCCTTCTATTACCAGGAGAACCTGGAGTCCCTCGAGGAGGCAGGGGCGGAGCTGATCTTCGTCTCTCCGCTCCGGGGAGAGCGTCTTCCTGAGTGCGATGGTCTTTATCTCGGTGGTGGTTTTCCCGAGGTTTACGCGGAAGAGCTCTCGCGCCACCGAGGACTGATGAGGCAGCTTGCCCAGGCCGCCGGCGGTGGGCTTCCGATCTACGCGGAGTGTGGAGGGTTGATCTACCTCTCCGCGCGGATTGAGACTGGCGAGGGGATATGGCCGATGTCCGGCGTGCTCGACCTGGTCGTCGAGCAACGTAGCAAGCCCCAGGGGCACGGCTATGTGCGGGCTCGCGTGAGCATGAATAATCCTTTCTTTGCCGATGACGTGGAGCTGCGTGGTCACGAGTTTCACTACACTCGCGTTCGAGAAGGTGCCGACGCCGATCGCTCGGTCTTGGCTCTCGAGCGCGGTGAAGGTATCGCGAAGCAGCGCGATGGCATCGTCGCGGGTGCTCTTTGGGCATCCTACCTGCACCTTCATGCGATGGGCGTGCCCAACTGGGCAGACGGCTTCCTCGATTGTGCTCGGGCGTACCGCGCCAGGCGCGGCGGGGAACGGTTGGCATGGGGCTGAAGGAGCAGGTGATGAACATGCTTAGCCAAGGGCTAGAGGAGGAACTCGCCGCCTTCGTTGCCGTCGAGCCTCGTGCCTTGCGGGCGCTTCACAGTCGACTGTGGGATCCTGACCCAGAAATGAAGGTTCGGGCATCGCGCGCCATCGCGTGCCTCGCCGAGGCACATCCTCGGCTCGGATCGGAGTTCATCCGGCGCACTTTTTGGGGGCTTAACGACGAATCCGGCGCCAACGCTTCTTGCGCGATTCCTGCGCTTGGAGAGATCGGTAAGCGAAGCCCCGAGTTAATGACGCCCTTCGTGGCCCCGCTGGTGGCGATCGCTGCAGACCGAGGGTTGCGTGCTGCGGTTCTCGCCGCGTTGCTTACGATAGCTACAGCGCGGCCGCGGCTCGTTGCACCGCATCTATCGGGTCTCGAAGGGTTTCTCGATGAGCTTGACGAGGAGGAACGCGCCCTCCATGACCGGTTGGCCACCTTGTGCGAAGGAGTGCATTGACATGACGCAGGAGAGCGCCATCAAGCGCATCGAACGCAGACGCCAGGAAGTCGAGCAAGAGCCGGACTCCGCCCAGGCTCACTTTCGCCTAGGGGTGGCCTGCACTCATGCGGGACGGATGGACAGTGCGGCCAAGGCCTACCGCAAGGCGCTTGAGCTGGAACCGACGATGGCCAAGGCCTGGGTCAATCTCGGGGGCGCGCTCTTTCTCAAGTGGGACTTCGAGGGGGCAGTAGAAGCGAACGAGAAGGCGCTGGCGCTCGATCCTGACCTGCTCGAGGCTCACTTCGGTCTCGGTCAGGCGAGGCTCTACCTCAATCAGCCCGAGGAAGTTACGCGCTGTAACCGTCGCGTTATCGAGCTCGATCATGAGCACGGGCCGGGACATTACTATCTTGCTGTTGGTTTGCTCGCGCTCGGCGAGGTCGGGCGCGCGCGCGAGGCGCTCTCGCAGGCGATGCGCTTCGGCCACCAGCCACGGCCGGAGTTTTTGCGCGAGCTTGAAAAGGCGGAAAAACAGTCGAAGATGGTTTCGGCGATGAACTTAGCACCCAATGGAACGAATCAGGGCTCTGTAGAGCACAACAACGACAATCTGAAGGAGAAGTAAGATGGCCACTTTCGAGCAGGGCGGCGTGTCGATCGATGTTGATGAAGATGGGTTCATGACGGAGCCCGACAAGTGGACCGAAGAGGTCGCCAAGGCGCTCGCAGGCACGGAAGGTGTCGATGCCATGACTGAAGATCACTGGAAGCTGGTCAACTATCTGCGTGACTACTACCAGCAGTTCGGCGTTGCCCCGATGATCCGTAAGCTTTGTAAGCAGACCGGCTACGATCTCAAGCGGGTCTACGAACTCTTCCCCTCGGGCCCAGCGAAGGGGGCCTGCAAGGTCGCCGGACTGCCCAAGCCTACGGGCTGCGTCTGAGTCTCAGCGTTTGGGGGCGCCTCGCATCCGGGGTGCCCCGCGCGCATCCGGCGGAGCGGCCGGTCAGCTCGTGTGGCGTGGGTGGAGCGCGCACGCTTCTCCGTTGCACTCCGGGTTTCGCGCGAACTGCGTACAGCGCAATGCGATCTCAGCTTTAGGCTCGGCGCCGATGATTTCTGGCGCCAGCCGGGCGGCGCTACGGAGTGCGAGATAACAGTCTCTCTGGCAGCAACGGGCGGCCTCGACGGCCGCAATGTCATCGAGGGTGCGTGCGACGGCCAGCATCACTTGCTGTCGTTCACGGCCCTTACAGGGCGTGGACTCAAGAGCGATGGCGAAGGCTATTCCGACGCCCGCGGCGGCGCCGCAAATTCCTAGGTAGCCGCAAGATCCTCCCGGGATATGCGCACCTCGCCGGATGCCGCTGACGATTTGGTCGTCGCTGATCTTCGCGCCGGCATTGCGGCAGGCGGCGAGGATGACGCCAGGCACGAGCTCATGGTGCTCAGGGCCATGCATCGTCACACTGGGATGCGAGCGCATGCGATGGAGCAGCGCCACCATGTCGGTTTCGTCGCTGGCTACGCAGCTTGATTCGATGAGTTGCTGAGCGGGTGCGACATGACATGCGTCGCAGATGAAATGGCCTGCGGGGCAGATCATCGCGGAAAGGAACTCGTGTCCGCAATAATCACAGATTGAGCGCTGCTCCTCGCTGTGGCACACGAGATCGGCGCCGCAGACCAGGCAACCTGCCTCGTGACGCAGGATCGTGCGCGCCGCCTTGTGTTGGGGTAACACGCGGCCCTTAGTGAGGCGCGGGGCAAGACCGGGATTCTCGGGGGGGGCGGCGTCGCAACGATTGGCGTCGGCAGACGGGGG
>CAYSMT010000192.1:0-5880 GCA_964432135.1 uncultured Acidobacteriota bacterium | reverse complement strand
GCCTTCAGCCGCTCGGCCACCCCTCCAGGGGCGGCCGCATTCTACCGGAAAGGACGGCCCAAGCGCTCACGGAACACGCCACGAGCTTTCGGGAGAGCACGCCTGGATGCCGCGGACTTCAAACCAGGGCGGGCTCAGAGGGCATGGCGAGTCCCTCGCTCGCTGCACCGGCCGTGAGCTCCTCGACCAGGGAGCACGCCAGCTGACGGATAGCCCTTACAGCAGGAGCCTGCGGATCCCGCAGACAGAGGGGCTCGAGAGCCCTGATGGAAGCGGCAACGGCAGGATCTTCTGGAATTTCGGCCATGATCGGTGTGTCATCGACGGCGTGACCGGTCGACAGGATCCCTTCAAGAAGCCGCGTCTCCAGGTCTTCGTCCCCTGCACCCGTTCGGTTGAGAACGACACCGGAGCAAACCGCCATACCGTCCTTCGCAGGAAGACGCTCGTCCCGCAGCGCGCTCATATCCTTCACGAGATCGTCGAGGGAGGTGTAGATCCTCGGCCGGTGCGATTGCCCCGAGGCGCTTCCGCGTGCCGTCCGGCGCAAGCGAGCGAGGCGCTGCAAGCCGCTGGCAGCATCGATCGATGCCGACGAGGTCGTCGAGACAACCCACTGGTAGTCGCCCATCAAAAAAAGGTCGAGGAGCTGTTGGCCTTCCCCCGCTTCGAGATCGACCAGCACGATCTCCGCAGGCAGACGCAGGATCTCGGAGCCGAGACGCGCGATCTCGCGCTCTGAAAGGCTCGACGAACGCAACGTCTCTCGCGGACCGGGAATAAGGCGCAGGCCGTCACAACCTGGGACGGGAACGCTCGCCTCGGCGAGAGAGAGAATCCGCCCGCGCAGGAGCGCCGCCACCGTGCGCTGAGGGTTCAAACAACCTGTCATCAGGTGAAGATCAGCGGACGCAAGGTCGAGATCAACCAGGCAGCAGCGCATCCCCCTCTGCGCAAGGGCCACACCGAGATTCGCGGCGAGGAAGCTCTTTCCGGTCTGAGTGGAGCCCGAGCCAAGCGTGATGACACGCATCAACTGTCCTGCCCTTCCCTGATCCCATCGGGAAGATCGGCCCCCGATTCGGAGGGGTCAAGGCAGTCGCAGGAGCGCAACCTATCACGAATGATTTCGGACGCATGCGGCCTCGTAGCGTACGCTACTCGAGGAACATTGGATGACCCAGCACAGAGTGCAGCTTGGGCCGGTAGGCCGCGACATCGTAGTACTTGTCGACGTTCACCTTGCGCACACCCTCTCCCACGATCGAAATCGGCTTGGTCGCATAGATCCCTTTGTCGACTCCAACAAGCTTGCCCGCCGTTCCCGTGATGGCGAGATCAGCGGCGATTCGAGCGTAACTAATCGCCACGAGCTTATCGAGGGAATCCGCCGGACCCGAACGCATCAGGTAGGCCAGCCTCTGATAGACCGTGCCCTCCTGGGTGCGGCTTTTGATGTACTCCGAGAGCTGCTCTCCTATGCCACCGAGCTTACGGTGGCCGTAGGCGTCAGGCTCGCCGCTCTCAACAACCTCGCCGCCGATCTCCGTCGAACCTTCGGAGATCGTCAGCACGGCGTAGTTGCTTGGGTTATCGCGCTTGTCGCGTGAAATGAGCTCGATGACCCTTTCTTTGTCGAAGGGCACCTCGGAGATCAACGCGCGGTCGGCCATCGAAAGTAGGGAGATCATTAGCGAGGTCTCTCCACTGTTGCGTCCGAAGAGCTCGATGACGAGGAAACGCTCATGGGATCCGGCCGGGGAGCGCAAATCGGTGATCATGTTCACGGAGCGACTGACCGCGGTGGAAAAGCCGATGCAGTAGTCGGTACCGAAGACGTCATTGTCCATCGTCTTGGGAATCCCGATGACCTTGAGCCCTTCCGCGTCGAGGCGCCGCGCGAAGGAGAGCGTATCGTCTCCACCGATAGCGATGAGCATATCGAGGCCGAGAGTCTCCACAGTGCGGATCGCCTCGCGGGTCAGGTCGACTCTGCCATTCTCACCCGGCTCGGAAGCAACTCCCTTGAGATGTACAGGAATCTCGACAGGACGGACAGACGCCGGATTTGTCCGCGAGCTGTGCAGCATCGTACCGCCCGTACGATCGATGGTGCGCGTGTTCTGCCGCGTCAACCGGACGACCCAGTCAGTTCCGGGGAAGGGTGAGCCTGGGCCGGCATGCAAGAGCGAAGCCCAGCCCCGCTTGAGGCCGAGGACTTCCCAGCCACCGTCTTCCATCCTCGCCGTGAGGGTCTTGATCACAACGTTCAGCCCGGGCACATCGCCCCCGCCGGTCAAGACACCGATTCTTCGCGCCATCGTTCTTGTCTCCCGTGGCCAGTCAGCCGGCCAGCTCTTCCATCCTCGCGGCGAGATCGACCACGCGATTCGAGTAGCCCCACTCGTTGTCATACCAGGACAACACTCGCACCCGGCGCGGCCCGAGCATTCGCGTCGAAACCGCATCAAAGATTGACGAATGCGAGTTCCCGATGATGTCGGATGAAACCCGCTCGTCCTCCGTGTACTCGAGAACACCCTTCATCCGACCATCAGCCGCGGCCCGAACCGCCTGATTGACCTCCTCTGCAGAAGCCCCGTTTTTCAACTCGGCGACCAGGTCCACGATGGAACCATCCGGCACGGGAACGCGCACGGCCATACCATCGAGACGC
This sequence comes from uncultured Acidobacteriota bacterium, assembly GCA_964432135.1. Classification (GTDB taxonomy): domain Bacteria; phylum Acidobacteriota; class Polarisedimenticolia; order J045; family J045; genus JANTFM01. The sequence goes on along the minus strand of CAYSMT010000192.1, from coordinate 3,203 downwards.
CCGGCGAGATGCGGAAGGACTTTACCGACGGCGCGAGCAGCCCCGGTCGTCGTGGGAATGATGTTCTGTGCAGCAGCACGCGCCCGCCGGTAGTCCTTGTGAGGGACGTCAGCGAGACGTTGGTCATTGGTATAGGCGTGTACCGTCGTCATGACACCTCGTTCCACACCGAAGGCGTCGTCAAGACACTTGACCACAGGGGCGAGGCAGTTCGTTGTACAGGAAGCATTCGAGACAATCTTGTGCTCTTCGGTAAGGACCTCCTCGTTCACGCCGAGCACGACGATCGCGTCGACGTCATCCTTTGGCGGCACCGTAAGAATGACCCGCCGCGCACCCGCATCGAGATGCGGCTGTAACTTCGCGCGGTGGCGAAAGACACCGGTGGACTCGACGACAAGGTCGATACCCATCTTCTTCCATGGAAGCTGTGCCGGGTCCCTCTCGGAGCTGAGGTTCACGCGTCGCCCATCGAGTACGAGACGATCATGATCAAACTCAATCGGCCGAACGAAGGGTCCCATGACCGTGTCGTACTTGAGCAGATAGGCGAGAACCTCGGCATCGTAGAGATCGTTGATCGCTACGACCTCCATGTCGTCGCGATGAGACATGATGCGGAAGACCGCGCGACCGATACGACCGAACCCGTTGATTGCGACTCTCATGCCGCACCTCCGTCGCTGATCCCGTCCATCGCCGCAAGCTTGCGCACGAGGTCGACGAGGCGATTGGTGTAGCCCCAGCTACTGTCAAACCAGGCGATGATCTTGGCCAGGTCATCGTCGAGCACCATCGTCGCCAGGGAATCGAAGATTGAGGAGTAGGGACTGTTCTCAACATCGCTGGAGACGATCGGATCCTCCTGGAACTCGAGGATCTGCCGGAAGGGACCCGAGGCGGCCGTACGCATCATCTCGTTGATGCCCCCTGCCGTAACGGGACGCTCTGTCCAGAAGGTCATGTCGATGATCGATCCGTTGGCGACCGGCACGCGCAGTGAAGACGCGTGGATCCTGCCTTCCAATTCCGGCAAAACCTCCTCGAGCACCGCGCCGGCGTTCGTTTCCGAGGGAACAATGTTTTCGGCCGCGGCGCGGGAGTTGCGCAAATCACCTCCCGGCACGTCGGCGAGGCGCTGCACGGAGGTGTAGGCATGGGTCGATGTGATGTGCACTCGCTCAAGCCCAACAGCATCGTGGAGCACCTTGAGAAGCGGCGCCGCACAGTGCGCTGTGCAGGAGGCATTCGAGATAATCTGATCCGCAGGGCGGATCTTCTGGTCGTTGACGCCATAGACGACGGAGATGTCGGGGGCCTCGGCGGGAGGCACGCAGAGCAGAACGCGCCGCGCTCCAGCGTCAAGGTGCCGCTGGCACTCCTCTCGATTACGGGGTCTTCCCGTCGCCTCGACGACATAGTCAACACCGTAATCTGTCCAGTTGATCTCCCCCGGGTCGCGTCCGGAAAGCATGGGAATCTCGCGACCCCAAGTATAGAGATGGCCATCGCGGTAGGTCACCTCGTCGGGAAAACGTCCGAGAATCGTGTCATAGCGAAGCAGGTAGACGAGCGCGTCGTGATCCGCGATATCGCTGATGGCTCCGATGCGGATCTCGTCACTGCGCGAGAGCAACCGAAATAGGTTTCTCCCAATGCGGCCAAACCCCATCAGACCTATCGTGACAGCCATGCTGGCACCCCCTCTTCCGCGTCTTCGCGGACAGCCGAGACCCCATCTTGGGGATCGGTGGTCCTGGGCCCGACCGTACATCCTTCGGACCCGTTCCATCGCTGCACCGCGCAAGCGACAGAGCGTTCATATTATCCCGGATCCCGCCCGACGCATCCCCCCTTTCGGCCCGAACTCATCATGAAGCTTCAAGGCGAAACGCTTTCGTTGTGCGCGGCCTCGCCAGTACGGAGACATTCGCAACCGAAACCTGCCAAACAGGGCGAGGATGGCGATCACATCCGAGAGGGCTCGCAGGAACCTGACCAAAGTACGGATTCTGTGTTGCGAACGAAGGGCGCACGGAATGAACCCAGATCAAGGAAGCTCCGTGCCCGGCCTCCCCGCTTCCTCGAGCTGGCGGAGCCGTCCAGCCGTTCGCTCGACAAAGGCGTCCGGGCGCGGATAGACCCGCTGCGCCTCGGCGAGCTGCTCCCGGGCCGCGTTGAGGTAACCCTGGCCGATCAAGAAATCCGCGAACGCCGCACGAATCCTGTGCTGGCAGGGATCGGCGGCTATGGCGCGCTCAAACAAATGCCGTGCCTGGTCGACGCGCCGATCGCGCCAACGGATCATCGCGAGGGCTTGCCAGCCCACAGCAGCATCCGGATCAAGCGATACGGCCCGCTCGAGGTGATCCCATGCCTCGTCTTCGCGCCCCGTACGCACGAGCGCAAGGCCGTTGACAAGCTCGATATCGGCACTGTCGGGCTCAAGCGCGAGGGCACGCTCGTAGAAGACGAGAGCCTCCCGCGGATGTCCCGCCTGCTCGCGGTCGAGTCCAATCTCGTAGAGGGTCTCCGAGCTCGGTATCCGGGGCAAAGCGTGGGGCGCAAGGCACAACACCAGCGCCGCGAGCCCGATGAGCAGCTCGCGCCAGCGAACATGGGGCAATCCCAGGGCAGCCAGCGCGATCATCGGTGCGATGGCAGGTACCCGATAGCGCGCCGTTGGGAAAAAGACGACACTCGCCGCCAGCACGCCGAGGATCACGACCATGAGCAAGGGGTCAAGGCGACGTTTACGAAGCATGGCCGACGCCGCAGCAACAGTGGCAGGGAAGAGCACGACGAAGGGAAAACCAATCGGCCACAACAGCAGCGAGAGCACGATGGACTCGCGCCGGACGTCGTAGATCTCTCGATTGCGTCCAATCTCTCGCGCACCGATCGTGGCGCGCAGCTTGACCAGTTCGTCGCCGATCCAACGCAAGGGATGGGCCGCCAGGTAGGCCAGACCCTGGCGCAAGAACCAGCGCGACTCGGCACCCCGGGTGGAGGCCCCTCCCTCGCAGCGGGCACGCTCGACGAGCCGCCCCCAGCGTATTCCGGGGCGAATGCCGGCCGTCTCCGGGAAGTCATCGTTATTGCCGATCCAGAAGTTGATGCCACCGTTCCAAGACACGGCGACGAAGTCCTTCTCGTAGGCGTGATTGCGCAGCGTGACCGGCAACACGACGAGCACGGTGAAC
>CAYSMT010000191.1:0-5916 GCA_964432135.1 uncultured Acidobacteriota bacterium | reverse complement strand
GCGGCCGCACACCCTTTCATCAACGACCACAAACCACGGCAGGAAGTCAACGCCTGCATCGAAGCCGTCACCGAAGTACTGCACGATGGAGTACGAGAGGGTCGCTTCGACCTCGACGCGCTCGCTTCGCCGCGTACGAGTTTTCTTGCGCGGCGGCGGCGGCGGCGCGCAAGAAACGCCCTGGCAGAGGCTCTCCAATCCTTTGTCTGCGATAAGCTAACGCTCTTCGACGGCTCTCGCGTGGTCTTCTCGATCCCGTCCGAGGCGCCTTTACCCCTCCCGTCGTCGTCCGGCGAAGACGGAACAGGATGGCGCTGGGATCCCGACAAAAACGTACTGTGCGTGTCGGCAACGCGACGATTCGCCATGGCTTCCTCCCCGTTGTTGCTCGCCGTGGAGCGCCAGATCAATCCCGAGATCTGGTCACGACAACTCAGCCAGCTCGCCGGAATTCCCGTCCGCGTACAAGGTCTTCTCCCGGGCGAGGCCAGCGGGCCCGAGAGCCCTCAGGAAGAGCTCCGAGCACCGCTTCTCTCATACGGTGGCCACGTCGCGGGTCTGTTACGCGCGGATCCACACGCGCCGGGAATGGCACTGGTCCGCGAAGCCATCGCGCGCGCAAGGCTCGTCATCACTCTCGGGGCAGGCTTTGCTCTACTGCTTGCGTTGATCTTCGCCACGGCCCTCGCGCGGCCGCTGCGGCAGCTCACACGCGCGGTCGACGCGGTGGCCGATGACCCGAATGCGGGGCAGGTCATGCCTGGAGGAGGCGGAGAGGTGGGCCGTCTCGGTGCTGCTGTCGAGCGCATGCTCGCCGCGTTGCGACGAGAGCAAGCTCGTCGAAGTCAAGCAGAGCGCGCGGCGGCCTGGCAGGAAGTCGCTCGTCGCGTCGCCCATGAGGTGCGCAACCCTCTGACGCCGATTCGTCTCGGTGTAGACAACCTGCTTCGCGCCCGGCGTAAGGGACTGAGGCAGCTCGAAACCAGTGCAGAAGAGGAGTGCCGCGCGATACTTGAGGAGGTCGCGCGCCTCGAAACCCTTGTCAAGGAGTTCTCCGAATTCGCGCGGCTCCCACGCGTGCGCCCGCGCGTGATCGAGCCGGCCTCGCTAGTCCGCCGCGTGGTCGAAGGACAGGCGGGCGGACGGGAAGGCATCGCCCTCGTCTTCGATCTCGACGAAGCACCGGCAACCCTCGTCGCCGACCCGGACCTGCTCTCGATGGCTGTCGCCAATATCGTGCGCAACGCCTTGCAGGCCATCGGTGACGCGCCAGGTACGCTGCACATACGCATCGGGCCCGCGCCCGACGATGATGACCCAGACCTGCTCGAGATCCGCCTCGAAGATGACGGACCTGGGATTCCCGAAGAGATGCTCGAGCATCTCTTCGAGCCCTATGTCACGGGACGCGGCCCAGGCGGCACCGGTCTCGGCCTAGCCATCGTACGCCAGATCATCTCAGAGCACGGAGGTCGGGTCGCGGCCGCGAAGCGTGAGCCCGAGGGTGCTGTCCTGCGCCTGCTCCTCCCTGCCAGAAGCAAGTCAAAGCAATGAACGAAACCATCTTCGACACCTTCCCGGTTCTCGAAACGCCGCGACTGCTCCTGCGGGCCCTCGCTCCCACCGATGCCGAACTCCTCCTGCGCTTCAACGGTGATGTCGAGGCGCTACGCTATATCGCCCGCGAACCATACGAGAGCATCGATGAAGCACGAGAGAAGCTCGCCAGCTTCCTGGCATCTTTCGCCGAGCACCATGCGCTCTGGTGGGCCTTCGAACTCAGAACTGGCGATGAGACCATCGGCTATGGTGGTCTTTTTGGTATCGATTCCATCGCCAATAATGCGGAGATCGGCTACGGCTTGCTGCGCGGCTTCTCTGGTGCAGGCTATGCCAGCGAGGCCGTGCTCGAGATCAAGCGTTTTGGAGGAGAGGACATGAACCTGCACCGCATCTACGCCCTCGTCGACCCCGACAACTTCGCCTCCGCGCGGGTTCTCATAAAGGCTGGCTTCTCAAAGGAAGGCTGCCTACGTCATCACTCCTTCGCCAGGGGCCGCTACTTCGACCACGACATCTTTGCCTGGGTCGACACATCGCCGGGGCGCTGATCGACGTTCACGCTCAAGAGCACGAGGAGAGGACGTTGTCTGGGTTATGATGCCGGCGAGGCGTTCGACGCCGGGAGAAGCGAGCCGTGCCAAGGGTTCTGATCATCGATGACGAAACCAACCTGAGGGCGGCTCTCGCCCGGACCCTACGCGCGGAGGGCTATGAAACAACCGAGGCGCGCGACGGTATCGAGGGCATCTCTCTCCTGAGCCGGGGAGGGATCGATCTCGTGCTCCTCGACCTGTCGATGCCTCGCCTAGACGGCTTTGGTGTGCTCGCTGCGCTCGCGCAAGAGCAGGGAGCCCCACCCGCTATTGTGCTCACAGCCCACGCATCGCTCGACAACGCTGTACGCGCCGTACAGGAAGGGGCCTTCGATTTCCTCGAGAAACCGCCCGCGGGGGAAACGGTCCTCCTGCGCGTGCGCCGCGCCCTCGAAAGTGCCGCGATGCGAGCCGAGAATGAGCTTACAACTCCGTCTCCCGGCGCCGCGAGGATGCTCGGCGAGAGCACCGCGATGATCGAGCTCAACGAAGCCATCGCGCGCGTCGCACCGACCGCGGCCCGAGTGCTGATCCTCGGCGAGAATGGCGTCGGCAAGGAACTCGTTGCTCGAGCGCTCCACGAGCTCTCGCCACGCGCCACCGGCCCGATGATTCGTGTCAATTGTGCCGCCCTTCCCGCCGAACTCTTCGAGGCTGAGCTCTTTGGCCATGTCAAAGGGGCCTTCACGGGCGCCGTCACTGCCCGGCGGGGGCGCTTCGAACGCGCCGCCTCGGGCACGCTCTTTCTCGACGAAATCGGCGAGGTGCCGCTACCGGTGCAACCGAAGTTGTTGCGTGCTCTCGAGGAAGGCGAGATCGAACGCGTCGGCGCCGAAGAGGGCACGCGTGTCGACGCACGCATCATCGCGGCCACGAACCGCGACATCCCTCAACTCGTTGAAGAAGGTCGTTTTCGCCAAGACCTCTACTACCGACTCGAGGTCGTCACGCTGACCGTCCCGCCACTACGCGAGAGAAGAGACGACATCCAGCTGCTCGCGAAGCACTTCCTCGGCCGCGCAAGCGCCGAGTGCGGCCACGCGGGCCTCGCCCTGCGCACCGACGCCCTCGACCTACTCTCCGGGCTCGACTGGCCGGGCAATGTGCGCCAACTGCGCAATCTGATGGAGCGGCTCGCGATACTCTCCCCTGTGGATGAGATCGGCGCAGAGCAACTACGGGCTCAAATTAGCGGGCGGGCGGCACCAGCAAAACTACCGTTTTCCGGCCCGCTCGCACCGGCCGTCGCAGAGTTCGAGCGCCGCTTCATCGCTGAGACCCTTCGCCGTCTCGACGGCAATATGAGCGCCAGCGCGAAGGAGCTTGGCATCGAGCGCAGCTCACTCTACAAAAAAATGAAAGCACTGAACATGGCACGCCCATGAGCATCGTCCCACGACCTTTCGCATGGCCAATACAGGTAGGCTGCTGATGCCTCCTGGGGATAGGCATGGCCACCGCCTGCGCGAATGGCTTTTCTTCTTGCAGGTCGGTGCTAACCTCGCACTGTTGTTTGGTGGAGGATGGCGTTGGTATGTTTCCGGAAACCTCCTCGCTGCGTTCATCGCCCTATGCGGCGGGTTCGGTCTCACCGCAACGCTTGCTCTCGACTCACTGCGCCGCCGCGGTATTTGACTTGACCAGAAGCGGAAGAGTTCATGGGGCTCGCGAGATAATCCAATACTCGTGACAGGAGGTTTGCCTACTCGCGGCTTGGCAACTCCGTGGTAGAACGTTCCAGAGACAGCACGCGCAGGCGCGTCTTGTTGCTTTCGAGAGAAATAGCCCGCTCAAAGCCAGTGTCGGGGTATATCGCGTGTACGGGGGAGGCGACATAGCGTGCGACGCTCCGTAGCGTGCCGTCCCGAAAGTTGATGCGTTGGATCTCGTACTTGCCCTTAGTGCCCGTCACGTAGTAGCGCGAAGCACGCCGCCGCCGCAGGAGCTGGGGGGCAAGCCGTCGGTAACGCTCTACCGCCTGAGGAAAATGTCGATCGAGATAGGAGCCACCTCCTGGAGATCGAGATCCGGCATCGAGCCTTCCGGGAAGCCGCCGGACGTCAATGTTGGGAGCGAATACTGTCGCATAGCTCGAGCCTCCATAGCTCATCGGATTGGAGACGCTGACGGCGGTAGCGACGAGGGCCAGTGCAATGCGCGCGAAAAGCTTCGACTGCTCCTTAGAAGTGAGGCTGTAGCGAGCGGAGCGAGGTAGCTCCAAAGCCCATAACGCCTGACCTTGCGCGCAAGAAAATGCCGTCAGACCCCGCGGCTCGCCCTTCTTATCAGGAAAAACAGTCATCGCCATCTCATCATCGATAAAACGAGCCGACTTGGAAAGCTTCACGCCCCTGAGCTTCTCCGGATACCGGATCTCATGGACTGTACCCCCAGCCTGAAGGTCAATCACCTCAAGGCCCTTCGAGGTCGCCACAGCAGCGAGCAAACCATTCGGTGAAAAAGCCAAGTCGGTCGTCCGAAGCAGGCCACGCTTTCTGTCCCATAAGACCTTTCCGGTGTGGACATCCAGTAGCTCGTAATGTCCTGAGCGTACGAGCAAGCGGCCGGGACCGGGCCTGAACACGCGACACCCACCGCTCTTGAAACAGGCTTTAACCATGGGCGAGGCGGCGCGAAAATTCCATTTCTCTTCAAGAGAGGTGCCGTGGAGCGTGCCCCCGGTCGCAGATTCCTCGAAAGGAGGATAGACCAAGCCACGGAACTTGCGGCCCTTGCGCAGGAGGAGCATGCCATCCTCTGCGAAGGAGTAAAAAGTGACCTCCTTGTCAAGCGCCAAGGGCACCCGGCGAAGAAGCTTTCCGCTGCGCGGGGCCAGCGTGAGAATCCCATCAGCTAGCAGACCTAGTCTTTCGCCCTCGGGCCACATCAGCCGCACGTCGTCCCGCTGCCAAAGGATGTCGCCGCTGGCGAGATCTACGGCTGTCGTCCCGTGGCTCGCCCCCTGAGTGCGCAATACGACAACGCCCGCCTCGAGGAAGAGTTCCATCTCGAGTAGTTTCCCGAGACTGGGCCCTGTCCAGAGAATCTTCCCTGCGAGAGTATCGACGGCTAGGCAACGTCGGGCTTCACCGGAGCGCTCACCGGGCACATCGGGAAGCAAGAGCAGCCCCGTCGCCGGTACAGGAACAACCAAAGAGTGCTTACCAAGGCCAGGTACTACAATGGCTTTCGGCGGTGGCGGAGTACTTGAAAGAAGATCGACGACCTGGAGCTGGTCACCAGCGTAGGCGACGAAGCTCCCGGTGTCATTGAGCGCGAACCAATCCAGTTCGGCCGAAAAGTCGAGAGTGGAGAGGATCGGGGCCGGAGCTACCGTGAGGCGATCTTCTGCTTGAGCGTAAATGGGGGAAATGAAAAACCCAAAAAATAATGCAGGTGAAATTCTCAATAAGAAACAAGAAACACGCATCAAGTTCATGGCGTTATCCCCTTATCACGTGCGCTGATCTACGAGCAACAAGCGAAGTATACACAGATCAAGCGAATACAGAAGGCAGCACGAGAGCTTTTATGCTCGAAAGCCCAAAAGCATGTCATCAAGAGATCCCATGGGGTGAACAGACTGAATTTCTTGGCTCGCACAACCTCTGGTGCAAGCGATACGTACTTTCCGCTTCACCGCGACCGGCAGGTACTTGGGTCGCCATATCATCGCGTAGAATGGAAGGGAGCCTATCTTGCCGGGCCCCAAGGAGACGACGTTGAGCGAGGCCAGAAGAATCGTCATCACCAAGGCAGG
>CAYSMT010000190.1:0-5930 GCA_964432135.1 uncultured Acidobacteriota bacterium | reverse complement strand
GTCATTGCCTTCTTGTTCAGTCGGATGGGTCTCGTGCGCACGAGCACCGCCACCGCAGCGGCCTTTTTTTCAAGCACGATCTATCTCACCGGCGGCATCATCGGCACGATGCACCACCTCTATTTCAGCGGCACGCCGACAGGAGTCATGGCCTTCGGGGCGACCTTCTCTGCGCTCGAAATCGTGCCGTTGGTCTTTATCGGTTTTGAGGCGATGCATAACTTGAAACTCGTTCACTCACGTCCCTGGGTTACTCACTATCGCTGGCCGATCTATTTCTTCGTTGCCGTCTCTTTCTGGAATCTGATCGGCGCGGGTGTCTTCGGCTTTCTCATCAATCCCCCGATCGCCTTGTACTACATGCAGGGTTTGAATACGACGCCGCTGCACGGCCATACGGCTCTCTTCGGAGTCTACGGCATGCTTGGCATCGGGTTAATGCTCTTCAGCCTACGAGCGAGAGATACGAGCCGGGTGTGGAAGGACAAGCTGCTTTCCTTCGCCTTCTGGTCTTTGAACATCGGGCTCGCCGCCATGGCGCTGTTAAGCTTGCTGCCAATCGGCATGCTTCAGGTTTGGGCGAGCGTGTCCGAGGGATTGTGGTATGCACGCAGCGCAGAGTTCATGCAAACCGACCTGATGGATCTTTTCCGATGGTTGCGTATCATTGGCGATGTTGTCTTCTCACTCGGTATTTTCTCAATCGCGTTCTTTGTCACCGGTATTGGAACCGGAAGGAGTTACGCTGGTGCTCTCATTGCAGGTCAGGAGGGCTCTGAGCGCGGTGCGGTCGTGGTGGAAAGGTGAATGGTACTTCAAGACGCGCGAGCTTGAGCTTGAGAAGCGGGCGATGCCTTTGGGCGTCGCCCGCCTTGTCATAGAAAACCGCCTCGTGAACGATGTTACGCTGGAACTCAGACGGCGAACTGACCAACGAGATCGTCAAGCTTGGTCGAGAGCTTGTTCAGCTCTCGGGAAGTCTCCTTGGTCTCCGTCGCACCGCTGCTGGTGGCCTGTGCGGCCTCGGCTACCCCCGCGATGCTCATCGCGATCTCGGAAGTGCCTTCGGCGAGTTCGTTCACCGTTCGACCGATCTCGCTCGTGGTTGCCGACTGCTCTTCCACCGCGCCGGAGATCGAAATCTGGATATCTCTCACGGAAGCGATGATCTGTGTGATCTCACCGATCGCTTCGACCGCGGCCTTGGTGTCCTTTTGTATCCTTTCGATCTCGCTCGAAATCTCGTCGGTGGCGTGAGCCGTCTGTCCTGCGAGTTCTTTGACCTCACCGGCGACGACGGCAAATCCCTTTCCAGCCTCTCCGGCACGAGCAGCTTCGATTGTTGCATTCAAGGCGAGCAGGTTGGTCTGCTCAGCGATTGTATTGATCAGCTTGATGACATTGCCAATCTCTGCGCTGCTCGAGGCGAGGGCCTCCATGATGGTGTTCGTATTCGCCGCGACCTTGGCAGCCGTGTTGGAAACCTCAGTCGCGCGCTGTGTGTTTTCGGAAATCTCCCGGATGCTCGCACCCATCTGGTCGCTCGCAGCGGCGACGGCTTGGACATTCTGATTGATCAGCTCGGCGGCGGTCGCGACGACATCCGCCTGAGCCGAGGTCGTCTCCGCGCTTGCGCCCATGTTTTGACTCAACGCATCGAGCTGTCCTGCGGCCTGGGCCAGTGCTCTCGCTTGCCCAGCGATGCCAGAGATGCTCGCGCGTAGATTCGTGAGGAAGAGCGCCAGACCCTCTCCCATCTGCCCGATGGAATCTGTTCCTGATATCTCGATGGTCTGGGTAAGATCTCCCCCGGCCGCTGCTTCGACGACCGCGAGAATCTCATTGACCTTGCGTTGCAGCTCGGCGGCTTGGGCGTGCTCTCTTTTCCCGAGCTCCTCGACGGAGGCCAAGGCATGTTTCGCCTCTTCCGCCTTCTGCGCCGCCTCTTGCGCCATGCGGTCTGCTTCACTACGAGCCTGTTCCGCTTGAGTCATGCTCGCGTTAAGGTGCTCGATGGCACTGTTGAGGGTCGTCTTGATCTCTTCAAAACTTCCTGCGTACTCACCTGTCATGCGTATGTCGAGCTGTCCTTCGGCCACACGGGAAAGGACGGCCACGCATTCGTTTGCGTTCGCCGTTGTCGCGTCGAGGAGCTTGTTGATGCTTTCGACCATTGTGGCCCACTCACCTTTGAAGAGCTGAGCGTCCGCGCGCACGCTGAGATCGCCACGTGCTGAGGCCTGGGCAAGAACATCGACTTCGTGGAGGACCCCGCGCAGGGTTTGCTGGAGCTCGACGAAAGCCTGGCCGAGATGGTCTTTCGCTCCTTTGACATCGATAACCTCGTCGAGATCACCGCCGGCGAGACCGGTCGCGATGTGCGTGTTCTCTTTGAGGTAGCCTGCCAACGACTCCATCGTGTCCGACATAACGGTCAGCTCATCAACTGCTCCCGCCTTGCTCGAGATCTCCGGCATTTCGTCCATGAGCTCTTGCGCCCGCTTTCCGAGGCGAACGAAGGGGGCGGCGAGGCGCCCGCCGAGTATCCACGCTAGAGCGCAGCTCAGCAGCAGCCCAAAGAGCACGTTCCGGTGAACGGCGGCGAGGGCGGAGACGACCTCCTCGCGATCGACGACGGCCTTGAGATAGCCGGCTGGCTCGCCACGAAAGTCATTGAACGGAAACGCAATGATTGCGTAGGGATGATCATCGACCTCGACGCGCGCAGTGAACACATCGTCCGTGTGCAAGACCTGCTTGGTCTCCTGCTCGTTGAAAGAGTAAAGGTCCGTCTCAGCGGTGCCCACGAAGCTGCTTTTGTCCCCGAAGGTGGTGACCGAAGCGCTGCTGCTGAAGCGGTGGATTGACCAGTCGTCTCCCGTAATCCTCTTGAGAGTCTCGAGAAAAGGTTTGTTGAAGTTACGTCCTACCTCGAAGCTACCGACATGCTCCCCCTCCCAAAAGATAGGCGCAACATAGCGGAAACCGAAGCCGCCACGACCCTCCTCAAGACCTCGGAAAGCTTTTTTGTCTCGATTGGTAGCGACGACCGTTTCACGGAATGACGATAGGTCGTCACCGAACTTACCCGGCTTGTGCAGGCGCAAGAAGGAGATGGCGGGAGGAAGGTGAAATTGGGCCTGACTAACGCCCTTCTCCGCGAGCTGGGCATACGCTCTCGCGTAGATAGCAGCGAGCCGATCGCGCTCGTGCGCTGCGAGTAAGCGCTGCACCTGCGGATCCTCGGCCACGATCGTGACGATACCTTCGGCCTTGTCGAGCTCCGCCTCCATAGCCGCCTCGACTTCCAGGCGGGCCATCGTGAAGCCTCGCCCCTCCGCCCGAAGGATGCTCTCACGCATCGCATGGTCGAAGAGCACGCTGGCAGCAACTCCGAGCAAGGCGATCATGCCTGTGAAGCCAACGATGATCTTCCACCTCATGCTCATGTTTTCGATGACGCCCGACATCGCCTCTTCCGCTCCTCCCCACCCCCAGGGTTTCTCAAGCACAGCTTGACTCCACCGGGATCGATACGATGGAGCCCAATCCACCCGCACCAGCCAAAGAACGCGGGATCAATGGAACTATCGGCATGTCGCTGGAGAACTAAAGCCGACTTCTTCTAATTACTGACTAATTAAGGCAGTCTTGTCCATAAGGCACTGCGGTCCTCTCCGAGGAAGCGAGAGATCTCGCGTGCCGAGACAAACGAACGGAAGGCGGCCGGAGTGCGGCTCCGGCGCGCCGCGCGCTCAGACCGCGAACTGGCTGACGAGTTCGTCGAGCTTGGTGGAGAGCTCGTTGAGCTCCTGGGAGGTCTGCTTGGTCTCCGTTGCGCCACCGCTCGTGATTTGTGCTGCCTCGGCCACCCCCGCGATACTCGTTGCGATCTCGGAAGTGCCCTCGGCAAGCTCGTTCACCGTGCGGCCGATCTCGCTCGTCGTCGCGGACTGTTCCTCCACGGCGCCAGAGATGGTGACCTGGATGTCTCGGACGGAGGCGATGATCTGCGTGATCTCCTCGATCGCCTCGACCGCCGCACGGGTGTCCTTCTGGATTCGTTCGATCTCGCTCGAGATCTCGTCAGTGGCGTGGGCTGTCTGCCCGGCAAGCTCTTTGACCTCACCGGCGACAACGGCGAAACCCTTCCCGGCTTCTCCAGCCCGTGCGGCCTCGATCGTGGCATTGAGGGCGAGCAGATTGGTCTGCTCTGCGATGGAGTTGATCAGCTTGATGACATTGCCGATCTCTGCCCCACTCGATGCGAGAGCCTCCATGATCGTGTTTGTCTTTGCTGCAACTTCGGCCGCCTTGTTGGAGACCTCGGTCGCGCGCTGGGTGTTTTCGGAGATCTCTCGGATGCTCACACTCATCTCGTCGCTTGCGGCGGCGACAGCCTGGACATTGCTGTTGATCTGCTCGGCAGCGGCTGCGACGACACCTGCTTGAGTCGAGGTCGTCTCCGCGCTTGCGCCCATGTCACGGCTCAAGTTGTCGAGCTGCCCGGCGGCACGGGCCAAGGCTTTTGCCTGTGCGGCAATACCGGAGATGCTCGCGCGCAAATTCGTGAGGAAAAGCCCGAGGCCTTCTCCCATTTGCCCGATGGAATCCGCTCCCGAGATTTCGATGCGCTGCGTGAGATCGCCTCCGGCGGCCGCCTCGACGACCGCAAGAATCTCATCGACCTTGCGCTGCAGCTCCGCCGCCTGGGCGTGCTCTCTCTTTCCGAGCTCTTCGACGGAGGCGAGGGCCTGCTTCGCCTCTTCTGCCTTCTGTGCCGCCTCCTGCGCCATCAGGTCTGCTTCGCTTCGGGCCTGTTCCGCCTGCCTCATGCTCACGGCGAGATGCTCGATGGCGTCGTTGAGGGTCGTCTTGATTTCTTCGAAGCTTCCGGCGTACTCGCCCGTCATACGCACGTCGAGCTGGCCCTGGGCCACGTGGGAGAGCACGGTAACGCATTCGTTCGCGCTGGCTGTCGTGGCATCGAGGAGCTCGTTGATGCCGCCGACCATCGTGGTCCACTCGCCGTCGAACAGCTTCAGATCCGCACGTACGGTGAGGTCTCCCGCGCGTGCTCCAGCGGCGAGATTGTGAACCTCCTGATTGACATTACACAGCACCTGTCGAAGCCGGATGAAGGCCTGGCCAAGGTGGTCATCCGCGCTCTTGACGGCGACAGAGCAACCGAGCTCTCCGTTCGCAAGAGCCTTTGCGGTGCGCGTGTTGTCCGCGAGATAGACGGCCATCGACTCGATCGATTCCGACATCACGTCCAGCTCATTGCTTTGGCTCAAGAGCTTCGTTGAGCGTGACATCTCGCCCATCAGCTCGCGCGCCCGTCTCGCCAGCCGGACGATCGGCGCCGCGAGGCGCCCTCCGATGAACCACGCTGTTGTTCCACCAAGCAGCAACAGCAGCAACGCGCCGAGAAACGCAGCCTTGCGCGCCGAGGCGAGCTTTGACATGACGGTTGTTCGGTCGACGACGGCCTTGAGATAGCCAGCTCGTCGCCCCTGGTAGTCAATGATGGGGAAGGCCACGACGGCGTAGGGGTGCTCCTTGATTGTGGTCCGCACGACGAAAACATCATCGGTGTGCAACACCTTCTTGGTCTCATCTTCCGTCAAGGGGTAGAGGTCTTTCGCGCTCGTGCCGACGAAGGTGCTCTTTTCGCCGAAGGTCGTGACGGAAGCATTGTGGGTGGCAAGACGGTGGATCGACCACTCAGCTCCCGTGATGCCTTTGAGCACCTCGAGAAAGGGCTTGCTGAAATTGCGTCCTATCTCGAAGGTGCCGATATGGCGCCCCTGCCACAGGACCGGTGTGACATAGCGAAAGCCGAAGCCGGCACGGCCTTCTTCAAGGCCGCGAATGGTCTTCTTCTCCTTGTTTGCTGTGACAACGGTCTTGCGAAAAGAGGAGAGGTC
>CAYSMT010000189.1:1432-5940 GCA_964432135.1 uncultured Acidobacteriota bacterium | reverse complement strand
ATTTAACCGAGTTCTGGATGGTTGAGCCGGAAATCGCTTGGACGGATCTCGACGAGATCATGGCCCTCTCGGAGCAACTGCTTGTCTACCTCATCGCTCGCGTGCTCGACCGGCGCGCGGACGAGCTGGCGCTGCTCGGTCGAGACCGCTCTCGCCTCGAGGCGATCAAGACCCCCTTTCCACGCCTGAGTTACGGGGATGCCGCGAAGATCCTCAGCTCGCCGGAGGCGGTCCAGCGCGCCATAGAAGCTGGTGCACCCGCCTTCACACCCGGCAACGATCTTGGCGCCCTCGATGAGACGATTCTCGGGGAACGCTACGATCGTCCGCTCATGATCCATCGTTATCCGGCGCAGGTGAAAGCCTTTTACATGGAACCGGATCCTGAAGACATGAGCAAGGCGCTATGCGTCGACGTGATCGCCCCCGAGGGCTACGGCGAGATCATCGGCGGAAGCATGCGTATCCACGATCTGGATCTTCTCGAGACGCGGGTTCGTGAGCACGGGCTTCCTGAGGAGGCTTTCCGTTGGTACACCGATGTTCGACGCTACGGTGGCGTACCGCACGGTGGCTTCGGTATGGGCCTCGAGCGCGTCGTGGCCTGGATTTGTGGCATCCATCACGCGCGCGAGGCGATCCCCTACCCGCGTACGCTTCAAAGACTCTACCCGTGAACGATTCGACCGACCGCACCTCCAAGGTGCATCGCGTCGCGCTCGTCAGTCTCGGCTGCCCCAAGAACCAAGTCGACAGCGAGCTCATTCTCGGCCGCATGACGGCGCAAGGCGCCGAGGTGGTCGACGACCCGGAGCAGGCCGATACCTTAGTGATCAACACCTGTTCCTTTATCGATCGCGCACGTGAAGAATCGGTGGAAACATTGCTTGCCGCGGAGGCGTGGAAAGCTGCCCGCTCCGGTCGACGGATTATCGCCGCCGGTTGTCTCGTGCAACGCTCCGGCGCCGAGCTTGCGTCGGAGCTACCGGCGATCGATGCCTTTGTCGGCCTCGACCAGATAGCAGCTGCGGGAGACCTGCTCCGCGTCGTCGAGGGGTCGCGGGCCGCATCTTTCCCTCCGACCTTCCCTGCCCCCGTTGCCTCCACGGCGACCTTCACCCATAGTGACCCACGCCGCCGCCTCTCTCCCCCATGGACGGCCTACGTCAAGATCGCGGAGGGCTGCGACCAGTCCTGCTCCTTTTGCGCGATCCCGAGCTTTCGCGGGAGCATGCGCTCGCGCCCCATCGGCGACCTCGCAGCAGAGCTGCGCACGCTAGCCTCGGAAGGTGTGCTCGAGGCCAATCTCATTGCCCAGGACTCGACTGCCTATGGGCGCGATCTCGGCCTGAACGATGGCTTGGCAAAGCTCGTTCGCACCATCGACCTATTGGAGCAGGCCCCCCAATGGGTCCGCTTGCATTACCTCTATCCAGGTCGTATCTCCGAGGACTTGGTCGAGGCGCTCGCGACGACCCGGAGGATCGTCCCCTACATCGATCTCCCGCTTCAGCACGCATCCACCCGAGTCCTGAGAAGGATGAAGCGTCCCGGCTCCGCCGAGAGCTACCTGCGTCAGCTCGAACGCCTCCGGGAGGCCCTCCCTGACGCCGGCGTGCGATCGGCATTTATCGTGGGCTTTCCCGGGGAAAGCGAGGAGGATTTCCGCGAGCTCCTTGCCTTCGTGGCGGAGGCCGGCTTCGACACGATGGGAATTTTCAGCTACTCCCGCGAAGAAGGTACCCCAGCGTGGGGGCTCGCGGATGATATCCCGGCCGAGCTCAAGAAGGAACGCCACGCTGAGCTCGAGGAGACCTTCCTGGCGGCCGCCTACCTGAGCTACGAGCAACGCGTAGGGCAGAGCTTTGAAGTCCTGCTCGAAGGTGTTGCAGAAGACGATCCAACGGCTGCGGTGGCCCGCTGGAAGGGGCAGGCGCCGGAGGTCGATGGGCGCGTTCTTTTGCCGGGTGCTGCTGCCCTTCCCCCCGGTCGTTTCGCCCGGGTTCGCATCACGGCGGCGGCTCCGCTCGAGCTCGTGGGTGAGATTCTCTCCACGCAGGAGCCATCATGACGCGGCTACGGATCGTCCTGTGCACTTGGTTTGGCAGTGGCTTCTTTCCGCTGGCTTCGGGCACGGCTGGTACGCTTGCGACAGTTCCACTCGTTGTGTTGCTGTGGCTCTACGCCCCACAGTGGGTCCATTTCGCCATGATTCTCGCTGTGAGCGCTCTGGGTATTTGGGCGGCCTACGACGCGGAGAGCCACTTCGGTCGCAAAGATCCAGGTGAGGTCGTCATCGATGAAACCGCCGGGTATCTCGTCGCGACGTTGGCTCTGCCTTTTAGCTGGGTCCATCTGCTGGGCAGCTTTCTTCTCTTTCGCATCATGGACATCATCAAGCCGTTCCCCGCCCGCCGTCTCGAGGCCTTGCCAGGAGCGTGGGGCATCATGCTCGATGACCTCGTGGCGGGCTTGTACGCCAACCTTGCTTTGCGGCTCTTGCTCTACCTCTGGGAACTCGTGTCGTGATCGTGCTGAGAGAACTCCCTGATCAGCGGATCACCGATTCGCGACCCGTCGTTGCGACCCTCGGCAACTTTGACGGGATCCATCTCGGCCATCAGGCGATCATGCGTGAAGTCATCGCTGGAGCGCGTACATGCGACGGCCTCCCCACGGTCATCACCTTCCACCCCCACCCATTGCGGCTGCTGGCACCGGAGAAAGCGCCGCGCCTCATGCTCACCGGGCAGCAAAAAGAGCAACTCCTGGCCGAGCTGGGTATCGAAGCGCTGATCGTCATTCCCTTCGATCGGGCCTTGGCCAACATGCCGGCGGAGGATTTCGTTCGGGAGATCCTGCACCACCGGCTGGGAGTTCACCGGTTGCTCGTGGGTCCGGACTACCGCTTCGGAAGGGGACGAGCGGGTGGCGTCTCTTTGCTCGCGCGCCTCGGGTCTCAGCTCGGCTTTGAGGCGACAGCAATCGCCCCCGTGCTTGTCGACGGCGATCGTGTTTCGGCCTCACGAATTCGCGAGCTGCTCAGTCGAGGTGCTGTTTCTGACGCCGCGACTTTGCTCGCGCGGCCATTCAGCCTCGTCGGCACGATTGTCCACGGGGAGGGCCGTGGAACCAACTTGCTCGTTCCGACAGCGAATCTGGCTCCAGAGAATCAGTTCCTGCCGGCGCGCGGCGTCTACGTTACCCGCACACGCTGGCCGGGGGGCGCATGGGAAGGCGTCACGAATGTTGGTATCCGACCAACCTTCGGCTATCGACGCATTGTCGTCGAGACCTTTCTCGTGGACTTCGAAGGAGATCTCTATGGGCAACGCATCGAGCTCGATTTTCTCGAGCGTCTTCGCGACGAGAAACACTTCGCCAGCGCGCAGGAGCTCAAAGAGCAAATCGATCGCGACCTGCTGGCCTTCGACGACTGGCGCCGGGTTCGATGAGCCATAACCGGCCGCGAGAGATTTTGCTCGTCTTCATCAAGTATCCCCAGAGTGGCCATGTCAAAACGCGCCTCATTCCCTCCGTTGGTGCGCGGGCAGCGGCAACGATCTACCGGCGCCTTGCCGAAACCCTTGTCACCCGCGTGCGCGGCCTGCAACGTCCGGGTCTCGTGGGGCTGTTTTTCGTGGATCCTCCTGAGCGCTTGAGCGAATGCGCACGTTGGCTGGATGCGCCGGAATGCACTTTTCTGCCGCAATGCGACGGCGATTTGGGTGCGCGGATGCGCGACGCCTTCTCCCAGGCGTTCGATCGCGGAGCCGATCGCGTCATCATCATCGGAACCGACTGTCCAGAACTTGATGGATCCCGCATCGACGCAGCCTTCGAGGCTCTTCGCAACCACGATGCGGTGCTCGGGCCGGCGCTGGACGGGGGCTACTACTTGCTTGGTCTGAACTACGCACTACCGCAGGTTTTCGAGGGCGTGCCCTGGAGCAGTTCACGCACGGCGCGCGAGACACGTCGGCGCCTCGAGGAGGCCCGCTGCTGGGTCGCCGAGCTGCCCATACTGCGTGACCTCGACACACCAGAAGACCTCGAGCTGCTGCGGCAAAGCTGGCCAACCCTTTTTGCGTAGTGTTCGCGAACCTCGCGGCAGCTCTATCCTGGCACGACGAGCTTACTTCTCCCTCGCCGGCACAGCCGGAAAAAAACCGTCGTCGTAGAGCAGCTTCGGGGCTTTCGGAGTTCGCATGCGTGCGCGCAACCGTTCAAGAATAAGCTTGCGGCGCGCCATCATGGCATCGATCTCTCTCGCGGTGAGCCAGTCACCGAGCAGCGTTTCGAGCTCTTCGCGCTTCAATGCCTCGAGGCGCGCAAAAAAAGCGCGGGGAAGGCTGACCATGGCATGATCGCTCTCAAAAGGCAGGTGGCGACGGAAACGCGGACTGCGCCGAAAGGCCCGGGAGTGGTCGATGAGCACGAGATGAAAGTCTTTCGTAACGAGCACGTTGCGCAGGATGCGATCTTCATTACCGATGAGGTTGTCGAAA
>CAYSMT010000189.1:0-1422 GCA_964432135.1 uncultured Acidobacteriota bacterium | reverse complement strand
TCTTGCACTCGATCGACGGGCATCATGCCGTGCGCGTCCTGTAGCTCGCTTCCCATGCGACAGCCATCGATCCAGAGCTGGCAGGAACCCCGCTGTCCACGAAAAGAACGCTCGACTGTCGGGGGCACCATGCCCAAACCAAGGAAACGGTCGAGCTCGTAGGCGGCCACCTCGTACTGCCAACCCTCCCAGTAGCCCTCTACGCGGCCGCGTACGGACTTCCAGAGCGCCTTGATCCGCTGGCCGTCTTCTCCCTCGATGGTTAGCCGGAAAGGCTTGGTGACACCGAGCGATGCCGGAAGCTGCTGGCCATCAACGACGTGGCCGCGGGAGAGAAGCTCGACCAGCTTGTCCTCTCGGGCCAACAACTCGGTAGGAAGCTGGGCCATGGACGGACTGAGCAAGATGAGAGAGACTCCGACAGAGACAAACAAACGAAGGGTTGTGCGTGGCCACAACATAGCGTTCCTATCCGAAAGCAGCATCTCGCCCGCACACGCGCAGACTCAATGGGGCAAGATGATGGGCCGATTGAGCTCAGCGATAATCAGCGTGGCGACGCCACCCGAAAGCAGCAGACACAAAAAGAGCACGATCCAGATCCAAGGCCTTTCTCTCAGCCATGCCCGCATCTCAGGGTCCTCGAAAGCGCACACCCACGTCGCGAGTGTAGCCTGTAACCTCCTCGGTAACCCGAAAAGTCAACTCGAAGGCCTTCTTGTACTGCTCCCGAGACAGAAGCGCAAAGATGGGAAGCTGACCGTCCTCCAGCCCTGCCAGTTCGAGGTGCGTAATGGGAAGGATGTAGTCGATCTCGAGCCCAAGCTGTGGATCCAGTGCCAAGGCCTCGATCAGATAGCTGCGCCTCTCGGTTGTCTTGTTTTGAATGTGGAGGTTGTAGATGTTGCGAATCTTCCCTTTCTCGAGCACGAAAGGGATTGATGAGGAGCGCAACATGTTGGCTTGAAAAGGAGCCCGACGGCTGAGCGTGACTCCAAAAACACCGGCACCGATGAGGCCCATCACGAGGTAGATCACGACACGTGGGCGGAAGAACTTCTGCCGGCCCGTTTCAAGCCCCACCTGTGAGTCGTAGCGCACGAGCCCTGGTGACTTACCAATCTTGCTCATGACGTCGTCGCAAGCATCGATGCAGTTCGCACAACCTACACACTCGAGTTGCAAACCGTTGCGAATGTCGATCCCTGTCGGGCAAACCTCAACACAGCGATAGCAATCGATACAGTCGCCTCCGAGCTCCTTGGCCTTATTGCGCGGCTCACCGCGTCTTTTGTCGTAGCCGATGATGATGGTCGACGAGTCGATCAGCGTCGATTGGAGCCGGCCGTAAGGGCAGATGATCAGGCAGGTCTGCTCACGAAACCACGCGAAATCGAAGTAGATGATGGCGGTCCAGAAGAT
>CAYSMT010000188.1:0-5944 GCA_964432135.1 uncultured Acidobacteriota bacterium | reverse complement strand
GACTTTCCATTGATTTAGCCGAAACGTCGTCTTGGCCCGAGCCTTGCATCGCGTGCGCGCGTTGGCATTTGTGCGGCGCGACCCTGAACGTTTTTACCTCAATCCCCTGACTGCAGGGAGGGAATCCCAGATGAAGAAAACCCTAGTGTTCCTCAGCATTCTGCTGATCTCCGCGCTGGTCTTCGGCCAGGCTGAGACGACGGGCCGGATCACCGGCACCGTAACGGACGAAGATGGCCAGCCCGTCGTCGGCGCTCTGGTCACCGCCCAGTCTCCAGCCCTGCTCGGTGAACGGCAGCAGAAGACCTCAGCGCGCGGCGAGTTCCTTTTCGCCCTTCTCCCCGTCGGCCCCTATCGCGTGTCGATCTCGGCTCCGGGCAAGAAGACGATGGACTTCACCTTCCAGCTCAACCTCGGTAAGACCGTGCCGCTGAACGTGACGATGCAAACCGGCCAGGACATCGTGGAAGAGGTCACCGTCTTTGGTACCGCAACCCGTTTCGAAACAACGGCCGGCGGCGAGAACTTCAACCTCGACACGACCGTCGAAGAGCTGCCGATCCAAGGCCGAGGCCTTGAGTCGATCGCCTTCAACGCCCCCAATATGGCCTCTGGTCCGAACTCGACGCCGCGCATCGCCGGCGCGAACGCCTTTGACACCGTGGTGCTGCTCGACGGCGCCGAGATCTCCGACCCCCTCTTTGGTGGGGGCACCGGCGTCTACATCGAAGATGCCATTCAGGAGGTCCAGGTTCTCACCTCTGGTGTCAGCGCGCGCTACGGCCGCTTCCAGGGCGGCGTGCTCAACGCCATCACCAAGACCGGCGGCAACGAGTTCACAGCCACCGTGCGCCTCGAGTACAACAACGATGACTGGGACAGCGTGACGCCCTACGACAAGAAAAAGAACACAAAGATTTACAATGACACGCATTACACCGCCCTCGGCACCTTCGGCGGCTATGTCCTCAAGGATCGTCTGTGGTGGTTCTTCGCGGGCTGGTATGAACCCTCGTCCAGCTCGAGCCGGACGACCCGTGCAGGTCAGTCCTACGCGACCACGTCCAGCGAGGATCGCTACCAGTACAAGCTCACGGGCGCCATCACGCCGGATCACGTGATCGACGTGAACTATCTCGACTTCTCGAGCGATACCTCGAACTACGCCGGGCTGCCCGCGGGCGACCTCAACTTCGCCAAAAACGGCACCCGCTCTGATCCGCGCGACATGACGACCGTCTCCTATCAGGGTGTTCTGACGCCGTCGCTCTTCCTCGACATGATGTACACCAAGAAGAATGCCGCGATCTCCGGCGGCGGTAACCCCAACGCGGGCACGCCGATCTACGAGGGGCGCGAGTTCCGCTTCTACCACAACATGTGGTGGGACGCGACGGACAAAGACATCCGCAACAACGAGACCTACAACGCGAACTTGACCTACACTTATCCGACCGATGGCTGGGGCAACCACACCTTCGAGGCCGGCGCCCAGAGCATCACCTCGACCACCGGTGGCTCCAACCGGCAGTCCGCCACAGGTTTCAACTACGTCACTTGGGCCGCGGGCTTTATCGTCACCGATACGAACGGTGATCCCATCGTCCACCCGGATGGCGAGGTCCACTTCAATCTCGTTCCCAACACCTCCTCGCGGCTGTGGGTGGCGCTGCCCTTCAAGGGCGAGCAGAGCATCGACTACACTGCCGCCTATCTCCAGGATTCCTGGGAGATCGGCAAGTGGCGTGTCGACCTCGGCCTGCGCTGGGAGGACTACAGCGGGGACGGTCCGCTCGCAACGAACCTGATCAACTACAATTCCCTCTCACCTCGCTTGGGCGTGACCTTCAACATCAACCAGGACTGGCAGGTGCAAGCTAGCTGGGGCCACTACCAGGGTCGCTTCAACGACTCCTACGCCCAAAACGCCTCGGGTATTGGTAATGCGCCGCGCAAGACTCTGGCCAATTACTCCGGCCCGAACTGCCTCAACTGCACCGGCGATCAGCTTGACCCGCTCGTCACCAATGAGAGCAACTGGGGTCCGACCGTCGGCTACAACAGCCCAGAGTTCCCGACAACGATCCTCGCCGACGACCTCGAGTCCGGCTACGCGCAGGACGTCAACTTCTCCGTCAAGCGTGCTCTTCCGAACAACACAGGTACGGTCGAGGTGCGCTACACCAACCGTAGTTTCCATCGCCTCGTCGACGACTTCATCGGCGGCGACGTCGCGAAGGTCATCGACGTCACGCTCGACGGCACCTCCTTCGGAAAGTTCGATCAGACGGTTTGGGCCAACACCAACCTCGCCAAGCGCGACTACCAGGCCATCACCATGACCTGGGACTATCGCCCGAACGTCACGTGGAATCTCGGAGGTAACTACACCTGGAGCACCTTGACCGGTAACTACACCGGTGAGGGCACCAACACGCCGGCCTCCGGCAGCGCCATCGGCATCTACCCCTTGGTCACGCCCTCCGTCGCGACGCCGACCGGCTATCTTCCCGGTGACGTACGCCACCGTATCCGCGCCTGGGGTGCCTATCGCTTCGACTTCAACCGCTGGGGCGGCCTGACTCTCGGGAGCATCTTCCGCTTTGCCTCTGGCAGCCCCTGGGCCCACGCCGCGGGCGGATCGAAGCGTTGGGTCGATAATCCCGCCATGCTTCAGGACCGCGAATCAACCTACACGCACTATTTCGAGGCACGCGGAGCCAATACCTTCAACAGCTCCTGGGCCATTGACTTCAGCGCCCGCTGGCAGATTCAGATCTGGAAGGATCTCAGCGCTTGGCTGAAGGTCAACGCCATCAACGTGCTCGATCGAGACAACTTGGTCACCTATAAAACCTCTGTCGAAAGGGTCACGAGCGAGGTCGAGGTCGTCGATCTCCAAGGCCACCCGCTTGTCGATGCCAGCGGCAATCCGACCCACGAAACGACCGATCAGACCATCGGCTACAAAAAGGAAGCCGGCTATGGCGCAGCCACGGGTCGAGGCGACTACCTGACGCCGCGAACCTACCTGATCACCATCGGCTTGACCTGGAAGTAGGTCTTCCTTTTACGGATCCGCTTGCGGGTCCATACGGACACAAGCGCGGGCTGCCGGTTCTCCGGCAGCCCGTTTTTTTCAGAGCGGGTCGGTGAAAGATGTGGTCGGTAGCGACATGAACGCTGCAGGAACTCCCCGATGAACCACCCCGTGTTTTCTGGAGTCGAGTTCTGCCGTGGAGCAGACGAGCCGGAGCCAAGCGACCTCCCTCACGACCACCGACGACCCACCCTGCCTTTTCCTGGTATGCCCTCTCGAGCGAGGCTCAGGCGTGCGTGCTAGCATCGTTGCATCCTTGAGGAGAACCGCTCAGAATGCAGATGTTTTGCCCTTTGCGTCACCTGCTCCCTTTCGCGCTCATCATCGTTCTTTCCCTCGCCGCCCCCGCGATCGGCCAGACACCGCTGGCTTCGCCCACCACGCAAAACGAGGAACCGCGCAAAACCGGCGTCACCGAAGAGGTCCATGTCCGTCTCGTGGAGGTCTCTGTCACCGCACGGGACCACAAGGGCCAACCGGTCACTGACCTCACGGTCGATGACCTCGAGATCAAGGTTCGTGGTCGAAAAATGCGCCTAGCCTTCGCTGAGCGAGTCTACGACGAGAAACCCGCCGCCGAAGCGCTGCCCGAGGTGCGCTTACACGTCGAAGCTCCAGGAACCATCGAGAGCATCGCGACGACGCACCAGCGTCCGCCGCATTACTTCATCTTCATGATCGATGTCGAAAACGACGACAAGCTGCTGCGACCCAGGGCAATGCACGACATCGCACGCTTCATCACGACGCGCATGCGCGAGGAGGACTACGGCGCAGTCATCTCCTTCAATGGCAAGATCCACGTCGAGGTCGGCTTCACCAGGGAGCGCGGCGTGCTCACCGAGGCCGTCGCGCATGGCTACTCCCAACCCGCCCGCCCAGGCATCACGAAGCGCCGACAAATCGAACAGCTCATCGACACCCTCGACGACTGCGTCGCACGGGTCAAGGATGCCATCAAGACAGCCGACGAATCCTGCGTCCAACGCCTCGCCCGAGCCTACACCGCCGAGAAGACGCCAAGCGCGCGCAACTTCCTCGAGGCACTCGACGGTATCGTCCGCTATGCCGGCGGGCTCCACGGTCGCGCAAGCGTCTTTGCGATCTCCCATGGCAAGGCGGTCAATCCAACCCTCGAGTTCTACCAAGCTGTGCGTTCCGTCTTTGGCGACACGGTACAGATCGCTCGGCTTCAGAGCGATCTCACTTTCGGCGAGGGGGCACACGACGAACTTGATGACCTCGTTCAGCTTGCCTTGCGCGAAGGCGTCACCTTCTATTTTATCGATCGCAGCTCGTCACCTCCTGGTATGGCCGGCGCTCGCCAGCAAGGCTTCTACAAGCCGGGCGTCGATCCTGTCGTGGCCGCCTACAGGCAACCCCAAGCCGACATTGGCGAGATCACAGGTGCGACGGGGGGAGAGTTCATCCTCAATAAGAGTGCCTACAAGGGGCTCGAACGCGCAATGGATGGCGAGCTTGGGCGCTACAACGTCGGCTTCTATGTCGACGAGTTGTTGAGTGCAAAAGACCTGCGCCGCATCCGTATCAAAGTACGGCGGCGGGGTGTTCGCCTGAGATCGGGCCGCGGCAGCTATTCTCAAGAACACCTGCGCGATACAGGCATCGGTGAGCTGCGTTTTGGCAAGACTTCGGTTCTTGAGGGCGAGCGCAAAGGGCGCTTCATCCCCTTCAAGCTCACCGCGCGGCCGCGCCTCTTCGGCTACGAGCGCGCCGGAGAAGCGATGGCGGGACAGCTTACGCTCCATTTCATCGTTCAGACCCAGAACGGCACGGAGCTCACCGAGTCCTACCACTTTTTCTCACACTCCTACCCTCTGCGATTGTGGGAGGTCGGCAAAGAAGAAGCGATCACCATCGATGGCTGGCTCGAGGCGCCGGATGGCACCTATCGCCTCATCGCCCAAATCCGAAACCCCAAAACGGGCCAGGGCGGGCAGATCGTGCGTGAGATCAAGGTCGTCACACCCTGAGGTGCCTGCGCGCTGCTCTGACCGGAAGTATCTTGCCCTACGCGGTGAGCCATCGGTGCTTCTGGCTAGACGGTGCAACGAAAGCATTGTGAGAACGGTCGCGCAGAAGATCCAGCCCGCCAGGAACCTGGTCGGCTGGTGAAGATGTCGAGAAGGTTCCCGTGTGAGACACTAGGCCCCAGCACGGCCACGCGATATAGTGCGAGCAGGTGCAGGAGGACACGCCGTGCAGAACAAGGTTGTCGCTCATACTCTTGATGGCCGGGTCCATAAGGGCATCACCGGCGACTTCTCGCCGGAGGGGGAGTTCTTCCATCTCTTACCAGCGGAAGGCGGGGGAATTCCTCAGCGGCTGGATACCTCCCAGCTCAAGGCGCTCTTCTTCGTGCGGGATTTCCTTGGCAATCGAGACTACGATCCCCCGACGGGTTTTGGCCCAGCCCAATCCCCGGGCCGGCGTTGCGTCGTCACCTTCTCCGACGGGGAAGTGATCTTTGGCTTCACGCCGGACTTCGACGAAGCCAAGCAGAGCTTCACCCTCGTTCCCTCGGACCCAGAAGATAACAACGAGAAGCTCATTGTCTTTCGCGCGGCTCTTGAAAGCGTTCGGTTTCCCTGAGGAAAGGGAAGCAAATCAAGCGCGATCTGGGTCTGAGAACTCGCGCAAGATCAGCTTTTCATGCTTGCATCCCATTCTCGGACCCAGCCGCCGCGAAAAGCTCGACCGGACTGAACGACCTCTCTTCTTTCGACCATCCCCGACGCAACGCTGATCCTAGTCTGGACGCAACAGCCACAAGCCACTTCTTGCCCGCGCCCTAGCCCGGGCGAGCGGTGACCCCGCCGTCGA
>CAYSMT010000187.1:0-5957 GCA_964432135.1 uncultured Acidobacteriota bacterium | reverse complement strand
GCACTTATCGCCGTGCCAGATGACGGGACCTTCGTGGGTCTTTTCCATGGCATTTGTCGGGCATGCGGCCGCGCAGGCCGGTTGTTCACAGTGCATGCATTGCGTTTTGACGTAGACCTCTCCCTTTTCCGTTTCGAAGCGAT
This sequence comes from uncultured Acidobacteriota bacterium, assembly GCA_964432135.1. Classification (GTDB taxonomy): domain Bacteria; phylum Acidobacteriota; class Polarisedimenticolia; order J045; family J045; genus JANTFM01. The sequence goes on along the minus strand of CAYSMT010000187.1, from coordinate 5,814 downwards.
TGACGAGGGTCCATTGATCGGTCGTCGTCTTGCGCAGCTGCTCGAGCTCGCCGTCACTGGCTGGATCCGGCAGCGGAAGATCGTGGGCCTCGGCACAGGAGATCTCACATTGCCGGCAGCCAATGCAGCGGGTTGTATCGACGAGCACGCCAACGAACTCCTTGTGGGTGCTGGAAAGCTGGCTGCCCCGGGTGGCGGGCACGGCCATAGTGGCCGCGGCGGCGCCCGCGAGATGGAGGAAACGGCGCCTGTTCATGGCATGCTCCTTTGATTCCACGGGAGGGGATCTCCGGTGTGGCAGCCCTCGCAGCTCGCGCTGGCCTCGGCTCCTAAGCCGATCTCATGGCAGCTCGCGCAGGCCTTGTGCATCGCGACTTTCGCACTGAGGGTCTCGTCCGTGATCCTCCTCAAACGGTGGTGGCAGCCCTCGCAGCTCTTGGCCTCTGCGGGGGGCGCGCCGCCATGGCAAATCGAGCATCTGACGGACTGGTTCTCGAAGTACTTCGGATGGGGCGTATCGAGCGCGCGGGCTTTGACTTCGTGATGGCATTCATCACAGAGGATCTCGAATTCTTCGATGTGCTCCAGATGAGGGAAGCTCACCTCCCCCCGATGGGAAGGAAAGCGCATGAGCTCGGGCGGTGTCAGCTCGGCATTCGGCGAGAGGACACCGCGTTCTTGCGCATCGCCGGCCGTTGGGACGGATGGGGATGCGCCTTCTTTCCCGTCGGCCGTAGCGGAAAGGGTGGCGGCCAGTGCCACCGCTGCCCCGAGGAGCCGAAAGAAGGTGTTCCAGCGGACAAGGCCGCGGATTGGCGCATGTCGTTGTGAGTTATGGCAGATCATGAATCGTCTCCTCTCAACCCGTGCTGATCAAAGGATCGCTCGGTAGGCCCAGTAGCAGAGCGGTCCACGAGAGACGGGGATTCAACGCTGGCGTGGCCGAAAGGCGGTCGGCGGCACACATATGTGGGCAGAGCAGGTATCGCAGAAGGCGGCATCCTTGATGTCGATGTGTTCGGGAAGTCTCGATGAATTCATCACACAAAGCGCGACACGGCAGTGCCTGAGACCAAGTGTGTGTCCTAGCTCGTGCAGCGCCTCGCGCAAGAGACGTGCCGGTACTTTTTCAGGATCGGCAGGGTCGCCGGAAAACTCGGGTCGCAAGCGATGGGTCGAAGTCACGGCGACCGTGCCGCCAAGCTGCGCGCACCCAAAAATATGAGTGAATACTGGTTGGAAGAGATCGACTTCGGCGACGCCGAGACGTTTGGTGCCAGGTACGGACTGCGAGTCCAAGAGGGCTTCTAGCAGCATTGGAGCGTCGTACTGGCGTCGATCTTCGTCGAAGGAGAGCGCAGGATCGAGGGTTTGCTCCGAGATCCAGACGGGGTGTGCAAGAACATGTATCAACTGTTCGCGCAGTGCGCGCAAGCTTGCGGTCGTCACGTCGCCAATGCGGACGAGTTCTACCTGCCAGTCGGAGGGGAGCATCACTGGCTTGCCTTCGCTGAAGGGCAAAGGTGTATTGGAAGCCCATAATTTGTCCTCCGCGAGCAGGCTTCGCAGCCGCGGCTGAGAGAGGTTGTACTCTCCGTCCCTTCTCGAGTCATCGTGTGCGTCATGGCTGGTTACGACTCGCTGGGTGGGCGCTCGATGCCGTACTTGCGCATCTTGTTGTAGAGAGTGACGCGGTCGACTCCGAGCTTCTTCGCTGTTTGAGTAACATTGAAGGACGTCAATCGCAGTACGCGCTCGATATGCTGTTTCTCCATCGCTTGGAGCGAGAGGGCCGCTGGCGTCTGTTCCCTGTCGACGCTGCGCGTGCTGATAGGTAGGTACTCCGCTTCGATCTCGCCGCGATGACAAAGAACGAGCGCACGTTCGATCGCGTTGGCAAGTTCGCGAACGTTACCGGGCCAGGGATAGCTCAAGAGGAGCTCGCGTGCAGCAGGGGTGAAGCCAAGGACGCGTCGTCCCATGGCCGAGGCGAGTTTTGCTCTGTAGTGCTCCGCGATGGCCATGATGTCTTCTGGGCGCTCGCGCAACGGAGGAATATGGATCTCGAAAACATTGATGCGGTAATAGAGGTCCTCGCGGAAGCTGCCGTCGCGAACGGCTTGCTCGAGGTCGCGGTTCGTTGCGCAGACGACACGGAAATCGACGTTGACTTCTCTGACGCCGCCGACGCGCGTGATTTTGTGGTCTTCGAGTGCGCGCAGAAACTCGACCTGAACTTTGGGCGAGACCTCGCCGATTTCGTCGAGGAAGAGCGTTCCGCCGTCAGCGAGTTCTAGTTTGCCTTGCCGCCGCGCGGTCGCACCTGTAAACGATCCTTTCTCATGACCGAAGAGCTCGGACTCGAGTACGCCCTCGGACAGCGCGCCGCAGTTGACGGTGACGAGCGGGCCGAAGACCCGAGGGCTCCGCGAATGGATCAAGCGGGCGACGAGTTCCTTTCCTGTACCGGATTCACCTCGCACGAGTACCGTCGCATCCGTAGAGGCGACAGAGTCGACGAGCTCGAGCACGCGGCGCATGCCGAGGCTGCTCCCCGCGACCATCTCGGGATCTGTTCCCGCGATGCGTTGCTTGAGAGCGACGTTTTCTTCTCGGAGCCGCACGCTTTCGCAGGCTTTCTCGACGATACGCGAGAGTTCCTCGGGGTCGAAGGGTTTGACGAGGTAGTCGTAGGCGCCCTCCTTGAGAGCTTGCACCGCCGTCGAGACCGAGGCGTAGGCCGTGACGAGGATGATCGCGATCTCCGCATCGACCTCTCGCACGCGGCGCTGGAGCTCCAGACCATCCATCCCCGGCATCTTAATGTCGGTGATCATGACGTCGAAGCGTCGTTGGCCCAGCTCCGCGAGAGCGTCCTTGGCGCTTGCCGCCGTGTGGACTTCGTAGCCATCTTCAGTGAACCAGTGGGAGAGTGACTCGCGCACATGCAGCTCGTCGTCAACGACGAGCAGCGTGGGTGTTCGGGCGGTCATGCCTTATCCTCCTGGTCGACATGTGGTGGGTGTTGTGGAAAATACAGCGTGAAGCGGCAGCCCTGGCCCGGCTTGGTCTCGAGGGCGATGTGGCCGCCATGGCGCTCGATGATTCCGTAAACGACGGAAAGTCCAAGGCCGACTCCCTCGCCCTTGTCTTTGGTCGTGAAGAAGGGCTCAAAGGCGTGTCGTGCGACCTGCTCGGGCATGCCAGGGCCGTCATCAGCAACGACGAGCTCGACGCCCTCATCGAGACGGCGGGTGCTGATCGAGATCGCCCCCGGTTCCTCGGCGGCCTGGATGGCATTGATGATCAGAGCCATGAGAGCTTGGAGAATCGGGTCGGCATCGGCGACCACGCAGGGTAGATCCTTGGTGAGCTGTGTGCTGTTGTTGATGCCGCTCATTTCGAGTTTGTGATGGACGAGGAAGAGGGCTTTTTCGACGATCTGATTGAGGTCGATCGGAGCGAATTCTCCACCGCGTCGGTGGGCGAAGGAGAGCAGCTCGGAGACGATCTCGCCACAGCGGCTCGCTTCGCTCGCTATGGATTCGAGGTAATCGAGGTTTTCGCGGCATTCATCCGTCAGCTCGTCCTGGCGCCGGAGCCGACGGACAAGAGTCTTGGCATAAGTAACAACACTAGCGAGGGGGTTGTTGATCTCGTGGGCGACAACGGCGGCGAGCTTGCCAAGCGAAGCCATCTTTTCGACTTGGACGATGTGCTCCTGCGCTTTTTTAAGCTCGACGCTCTTGCTCTCGACGCGCCTTTCGAGGGTGGCTCCCCACTCGAGTAGTTCGGCACGTGCCGTACCGAGGTCTCGTGCCATACGATTGAAATGCCGGGCGAGTGCGCCGAGTTCGTCCCCTGAGCCCTCAGGGACTCGAGCACTGAGATCGCCTGCCGAGATGCGTGTCGTTTCCGCGATGAGCGCCCGTACCGGACGACGGACGAGGCGGTGGACGGAGAAGACGGTCACACCGATGATCAGCAGCACGCCGATCAAGCTCGTGATGCTCATCTCGAGGGCGCTGATCTCCCGCGCTTCATCAAAGGGTTCGAGCGCCAGATTGACATCGAGTACGCCGAGCAGCGGCTGCTCTGGGGCGTGCGCGTGGCAAGCTGTCGTGCACTCTGCCTCGTTTGTAATGGTCTGAGTGATGCCCAGGATGCGATTCTCGCCACGTTGAACGATACGTGCGCGCTCCTCTGTCGGAAGGCGTAGCGGAGGCACAACGCGTTCATGGCAGGAGATGCACTGCTCCGCCTTCATGTCGATGAAAGAGCCGATCTCCTCTGGATTGGTGGAGTAGGCGATCTCGCCTCCCTTGCGGATGATCCGGATGCGTTCGATGCTGCGTTGTCGTGCAAGCGTTTCAATGGAGGCCTGGATGCGCTCGCGGTCGTTCTCGAGCATGCCCTTGCGTGTGGCGGCACTGACGAGGTCGGCGACTTGGGCGCCGTTGACCCGCAGAATCCGTGTTACGGCACGCTCCTGAAGCTTGAGGTTGACCCAGGATGCCGTCGCGAAAATCACGACCAGGCTGGCCGTGATCAAGACGGTGAGCTTGCGAGAGACGCTGTGCATCGCACCTTCCTTCGGGTGGCCGGTCTGTGTTGGCCGCCCACCGCGCGGCTAGACAGACTGCGCACGATCGCAGTTAATGCGAAAAGCGTGCCGAGTTTCGTTGAAAATCAATCGCCTGAATAATCAGTATGTTACGGTCTGCGACAAAATGACGTCTTCGTTTGAGCGATGAAAATTTCCACATCCTTCTTCGCCGTTGCACGGGCTATTTCTGCAACTCTATATCATTCAGTGGGTTAGGAGTGATGAAAAACACAACGCCCCAGCGATGAGTCATTCAACGTTTTGGCCCGTCATCGCGATCTTGAAAAGCGGCTCGAAAGCGGCTGACCTTTCTCCCCCACTATCCCCATCTATCCTGGGAGTACAATGGGTGTAACAACAAAGGCCAGCGCGAGCCTGGCCGGCATCGACGAGCCGACCCCTTGGCGGAACCCGCTGGCCGCGGCCAGGGGAGGTGACCCGATGATCAGGGGCAAGAAGACGCAAGAGCTCATTGAGCACCAGTTTCGCTTTCACAAGATCCAGCAAACCCTGAGCAAAGCTAAGTCATCCACGACAATCTTCGGGCCTTGGCTGACGTTATCTCGACAGCTTGGCGCGGGTGGTGACGATCTCGCTCGGCGACTTGCAGAGCCTCTTGGCTGGCGGATCTACGACCGAGAGATCATTCAGGCCATCGCAGCGCAGACGGAGGCTTCCGTCGACGTGATTGCTCGCCGAGACGAGCAGCCGACGAGCCGCATCGACGGTTATCTCTCTTTTTTTGCGGCTGCAGGGGATCCCGGCCAGGCGATGTATGTCGAAAGGATGAAAGAGACGATCACGAGTCTCGCAGAGCGTGGACACGCCATCTTCCTTGGGCGCGGCGCCCATTGCTTTCTTTGCGAAGGTGTTGGCTTACGAGTGCGGATCATTGCGCCCGCTGCCTGGAGGGCTGAGAGAATCTCCCGCCGGGATGGCGTCTCCCTTCCCGAGGCGAGACGCTTGCTGCATGATCATGACGATACCCAGCGGGCTTTCGTCCATCAAGCTTTTGGTACGGACATCGACGACCCTTTCTCCTACGACCTGGTGATTAATACGAGCACTGTTGATCTCGACCACGCTGCGTTGCTGATAGCCACGGCGCTAAAGGAGGGCGTCTGACTCGCCAAGATGATCTTCGCAAGGAGTCTGAGGTGAGGCCTCAACGGTGCGCTTTTCGCGCTTTTCCCATCCAGCTCCTGACC
>CAYSMT010000186.1:0-5960 GCA_964432135.1 uncultured Acidobacteriota bacterium | reverse complement strand
TGCGCAGTGAAAGGGCCCGGGCGCGGCGTGTCTTCGATACCGTGGGAGAGGGTGTCGTGCTCTCGCTCCCCTCAAAGGCTCGCGCTCGAATCGCCTTTGAGGAAGGCCCCTGCGTCCGCTTCGAGGCCGGGTTCGACGCCAAACTCCGGATCCGCGCGCCGGAGCGGCGTGCGGCCGGTGAACTCCTCGCCATCGACCTGGGCAGTGCGATCCGCACCTCCTTGACGCTTCTGTTGCCGTTGGACGAGAAGCTCACGCTCTCTCGAGCACTGCGCGAGCTGGTCCGTTGGGCGGATCCCGATTCCTGGGCCCAGGCGAGTGCGCTGCCAGCCGGGGCGAGCTGGTCGCTCACCGGAGAGCTTCCCCTCGAGGTCGGAGCGTCGGCCCGCGTGCGGCGGCTCCACCTCTCGACTCTCGCCGGCCTTCCTGCCATGAGTGCTCTGAGGACGAACGCCGAGATCGACCTGCGCTCGACGCACCTCGAAAGAAATCAGATCACTCTCTCCAGCAAGGACGGGTCGGAGCTCGATGCCTCTTTACGAACGCTGACACGACGCGCGCAACGCATCGGTGCGCGTGTCGGCATTGCCTGGCAGCTGCGCGGCGGAGAAGCCCTCGCCCAGGAGCTGCTCGAACGAATCTGGCCAGCCGCGGGGCAGATCCTGCCCGAGGTCGACCGCCTGCTCATGCAATGGCGCAGCGTTGAGCGACGTCTCGCAAAGCTGCCCAGACGCCTGCGGCAGCTGGGAGGACGCAGCTTTGGTGCCGGATCGAAGATCGCGCGCATCGCACTCCGCCTCGAGCAGATCGAAACCTTGCTCGACGAACTGGCGCCCGGAGACGAGCTGCGCCGCTGGCGACAACGCGTACATGAGCTACGCGAGCTGATCGAGACCGCACGCGCTCGAGGCGAGGCCCTGTTCATCCGCCTCGAGCGCGTCATCGACCGCCGACTCTCCCGCCTGCCCCTGCGGCGCCTGAGCGCCATCCTCGAAGGACTACTCGAAGAAGCCGACGCGTTGCGCACCGAGCTACCGCAGCGCATCGGAGAAGCCCTCTCACGCGGCCTGTCCGCTGAGCTCAGCGCGGCCCGGCTCGCGACCCGGGATCACGCCGTACTCCTCGAGGCGCGGCTCCAGCCTGGCAGCGTCGCCGCCGGAGAGGCGATCGCCGCCCTTGTCTGCGGACGGGTCGCAGCATTCATCGCGCTCGAGAAGCGCGCAGGCACGCTCTCGCTCGAGGGACGCTTCCTGGATGAGTGGCGTCGACGGCGCACCCGTGCGTTGCGACTGAGGATCGGTCATCGTGAAGGCGCGAGTTCGCGGATCTGGATCAGCCGCTACCGCATCACTCAGAGTCTTGATGGCGCCGTAGAGATTCTCGCGCGTGAACGACTGACGCGCCGCGCGAAACACCTGCTACACGAGGAGCTCGCCTCATTGGTCATCGACCTCGCGATCAGCGCGAGCGGGAGCGGAGGCGATGCCACCCTCGCGCTGAGCTGGGAGAGGAGCTACCACGGACGGCGGGCAGCCCGGAGACTCGAGCAGACCCTCCTGCGCCTGTTTGACGCCCTCGGCAGAAACGAAAAAGACGCGCCCCTGCTGCCTTTCAAACGGGCGATCGTAAGGGTCGACGCACAGCTCGACCGCACAGCTCTCCGGGCTGCGCTGCGCACAGCTATGCCCGACCGAGCTTTCGCCGAGAGACATTTCTGGCCCGCATGGAGCTCTGCCATCGAATCAGGTTACCGGCGGCCACCGCCGCCTCTGCTTCGGCCGGGACGCCATCCACTACGCGATCTCTCGTTGCGCCGTCAACTCGAGCGGGACCCTTCCCCCCAGCGACTACGCAAGATTTATCCTCGGATGGCGCGCCTCGAACGTGAGTCGATCGTCTCAGAGTGGTTGCTCGGCAAAGCGCTGCTCACGAGCCTGCTCGCGGTGCGGCGCGCGACCCGAGGGCCCGGCACGCCACGGGCCTACGCCGCCGCAGCCCGCAAGCTCCTGCGCTCGCTCGGCGTGATCACCGAGATCAACTTTGTGCCGCTGCTGTTATTGATGGCACTGGTGCCACCGGGCAAGCGTCAGCTCGACATTGGCGTCGAGGCTCCGCCAAGCGAGCGGAAACATGGCCGGGGCCGCCGTCACTTGTCCTCGGCGTCGCTGTCGCCGGTCTCCCCGTAGAAGAACCACTCGGCGCATTCTTTTGAGCAGAAGGGCTTGCCGCTGCGCCGGTAGGCGTGGTCGCGGCAGGTACGTGCATTGCAGATCGGGCAGACAGACAGCCGGGTCTCATCCGGTGCACGACCGCAGGTCTTGCAGCGCTCCTTGCCCTTGAGCTCCACCGCACACGCCTCCTTGAGACCCACGAACGAATCCCGCTTCCCTCCCTCGCGAACCTCTGTCTCAAAATTGGAGCGGAGAGCGCTCTCGCGCAAGAACGCAAGCCCGTAGCACGCGGAGATGGCGCGAGAGAGGGTCGGGAACCTACCTTTTGCCATGAGTCGGCGCGGAGATGTCCCCACCCGAATCACAATCCGGGCGGGACGAGTCGTGCCGGAAAAAGGAGATCTGGCGATGAAGAGGACCCTTCTTATCCTGCTCGTGCTGGCGGGTGCCCTCGTCCTGCTCACACCGGGATGCAACACGGATGATGACGCCGTCACGGAGAAGACCGGCGCGGTGAGCCTCTATGTGAACACGGGCGTACCGCCCAAGGCTTCCGGCGGGGCCGACAAGATGAACGTGACCTTCAGCAAGTTCATTCTCTACAACAGCGCCGGCAAAGACACGGTGACCCTTGCTGACGCCGCGCACCCGTTGACGATCGATTTTCTGGAGTACCGGCAAGGCAACTTGCTGGAGATTTTCCAGGTGCCACCTGGCACGTACAACTGCCTCGAGATGGCGATCGACTCGGTCAGCACCGTGCAAGGCTCCAACACCTGCCCCGCCATCGACCCTGACATGACGGAGCCCATGGTCCCCGCCTGTCTCAAAGGCCCCGCGTTGGTCGTCAAGAAAGACGGCAGCTACACGCTAACCTTGAAGGCGCCTCTCCACAGCATCCAATGCAATAAGAATGGCGGAACAGCTACGGTTAGCATCGACGACCCAACGATATCGTTGCCAGGGTAGGCTTCACGGGCAACAGACTCTCCCCTGCGGGGTCGTGGCGCGCATGGCGCGCAACGGCACCCGCATGGGAGCGCGCGGCATAGCAGTAGACACAGCCGTGCAGGCAGCTATCGGGCATCCCAACATCCACAGAAGGGGCGCAGCCGCAAGCCGGGCGCTGCCCGCGATCTTTGCCAGGACACGGTGCGCGCAACGGAAAGATCTCGGCCAATTGACGCGGGTCGATGCAGCACCCCGCTGGTACTCCAAGCGCGGCGTAGTTCTCCGGTTCGGCGCATAGCTCGAGCGTCATCCCTCTCTCATGAGCGAGATCGCGCAGCCGTGCGAGAAAACATCCTCGTCGACCGCGATCCGGCGCAGCCGGTTGCACCACACCATCGACCCGCGCCAAGCGCCGGCGGGTCTTCCGGTACAAATCGATGAAGGAGACGATAACTCGCTTCGTCAGGCCCTCAAGCTGCCCCGCCAGGTACGCGAAGCGCTCGAGATGGTCGTCGAGGGTCCCGCCCGGCCCCTCGACAACCGGGTCGAAGCGCCAGGAGATTCTCCGCACGTCGCCATAGTGGGCAGCAAGGCGATCCAGGCCTTCCAAGACCCGTGACAGGGAAGGGTTATCGGGCTCAAGGATCCGCGGCAAACCGGTCAGGGTCACCAGGGCCACCGTGCGCGCATATCCGAGCGCCTCGATCCGCGGAAGAGCCTCGGCAAGGAGTTGAGGGTCTCGCGTCCAGAACACGATGGCATCGACGTACTCCGGGGCGAAAGAAACAACCCGCTGCTGGTGGGAGTTGAAGGGGTTGACCGTGCGCAACCGGCCGGCGGCGAGTCGGCCAAGAAACCAAGGCATGTAGAAAGCCGGGAGGTCCGTGCGACGGCTCGCAGAGATGATCACGGGTAGATCCTATCCAGGGCCGCCTCGAGGGTCGCCGCCTGAAAGACGAATCCCTCTGCCTCGAGGCGCTTCGGCCGGACGCGCTTGCTCGAGAGAAGCTCGAAGGAAAAACCGCCCGTGAGCGCTTTCAGAAGTGGGGCGGGGGCCTTGAGAAAGGCCGGACGACCAAGATGCGCCCCGAGGACCTTCGCGAACTCCTGCTGGCGGCGCGGCGCAGGAGCCACCGCGTTGTGGACTCCCTCGATCTCGCCTCGCATCGCCGCGATGAGCACCGAGACGAGATCGTCGATCAGGATCCAGGACCACCATTGCCTTCCCTTGCCGAGCGGCCCGCCGAGACCGAGGCGAAAAGGTCGCTCCATCGAGGCCAAAGCCCCTCCACCGCGTCCGAGCACAATCCCGATCCGGGGGATGGCGACACGAATGCCCTGCTCCTCGGCGGCTTGGGCCTCGGCCTCCCAGGCCACGCACAGCTCTGAAAGAAAAGCACTCGTCGAGCCGGCCTCCTCATCGAGCTCCTCATCGCCACGATCTCCGTAGTAGCCAATCGCGCTGGCACAGACGAGGACCCGTGGTCGCGGCGAAGAGGCGCGCAACGCAGTGACGAGGCTACGCGTCCCAAGGATGCGCGATGCGAACATCCGTTGCTTCTTTGCGCGCGTCCACAAGCCCGCAACCGGCTCACCGGCAAGGTGAATGACCGCCTGAGCGCCATCGAGCGCTCGGGGATCCGGTGGCTCGGAAACCTCCGGCCAGGGCAGGATCTCGCAGTCTGGGCATGCGATCCGAGCATGGTCGGGCCGGCGGGTCAAGACCCTGACGTGAACACCCTCGCCGCGCAAGCGCTCGGTCAGATGCCGGCCGATGAAACCTGTCCCGCCGCTGACAATCACTCGCATCGAGCGTTCTCCGTCTCCTGCTCTGGCGCCGACGCGCCGAGAGCGCGATCATGGGCGATCCATCGCGGCCCATCGCGCACGACGTGGACAGACTCCGCGTCGGCGCCAGCCTCACGGAGGACGCCTCACTATGTCAAGAAGTTTCCCCGCTCTCGCCATCGTGCTTTGCATCCTCATGGCCGACACAAATGCCCCCGCCGTGGCCGCCGAGAAGACCCTGCACCACGAGATGGTCGTCCGCCTGGATCTCGCGACCAACGGCCTCGAGGTGCACGACACCTTTTCGCCCGGCGAGAGCCTCACCACCAGTGACAAGGGTGCCTATCGTTTCGTGCTCCACGAGGGTTTGATTCCCGAGGTGCTCACGGAGGGCTGGCGAGTCGAGGCCATCGAGGGCCCGGTGAGCGCATCCTTTTCCGGCATCAACGCAACAAGCGAGACTCTCGCCGAAAATGTGCCCCTGAGTGGGTGGCGCCTCCGGCACGAAAATGCCGCTCCAGGAACTGTCACGCTGCGCTACGCGGGGAGGATCCATCACCCCCTGGCTCAGCAGGGTGAGGAGTACCAACGCTCCTTTTCCGAAACGCCGGGCCTCATCAGCAAGGAGGGCGTCTTTCTCTCGGGCACGAGCTTTTGGGTGCCTCACTTCGGCGAGGAGATGCTGAGCTTCTCTCTGCGGGTCGAAGGGCTCACACCGCCTTGGGATGTTGTTAGCCAGGGCCAACGCACCGTTCATCAGCTGGCGGCGGACGGCACGCGAACGACAAGCTGGAGCTGCCCGCACCCTACGGAGGAGATCTACCTCGTCGCCGGTCCCTTCACCGAGTACGAAGACCAGGCGAGCAAGACACGAGTCTATGCCTTCTTGCGCAGCGCTGACCCGGCACTGGCGAACAAGTACCTGCAAGCCACCAAGCGTTACCTGAAGATGTATGAGTCCATTCTTCCCCCCTACCCTTACGCCTCCTTCTCGCTGGTCGAGAACTTCTGGGAAACCGGCCATGGAATGCCGGGCTTCACCTTGATCGG
>CAYSMT010000185.1:0-6003 GCA_964432135.1 uncultured Acidobacteriota bacterium | reverse complement strand
GAACCGTGATGCCGATGCCGCCCTCGCGGGCGATCGAGAAGGCCGAGCGAAAAAGTCGCGGGGGATTGCCGCGTTCGGGCCCTGCCAGGTCGAAACCCACGACCCCGCAACGGCGGTGCAGATGTTGAGCCTCCCCGATGGCTTGCCGTGCGAGGATCTTGGCAATGTGCGGGCCATGCTGGCGCATGGCGATGATGATCAGTCCGGCGTGTAGCACGGGGTGTCGCTCGCGCACGCGGTTCAGGCCCGACAGGACCGCCCGAATCGCCTGGCGCACGGTCAGCCCGGCGTAGGTGTGGATCAGCGGCGAATAGCGTAGCTCGAGGACTTCGACGCCGTGGGCCACGGCCTCGAGGCCGATAGCTTCGGCGACGGACTGGATGTTTTCGTAGAACTGTGTAATCCAGAGTGGATAGTGGAACTTGTCCAGATAGGAGAGCAGGGAGCCCTCCTCCTCTGCCTGCAGCTCGACGCGTTGGCGCATTTCTTCGTAGCTTTCGACGGGGTTCAGCTTATGAGCGCTGAGCATGTCCCACAGCAGTCGCGGAGGAATCGAGCCGTCGACGTGTTGATGAAGCTCGATCTTGGCGAAAGTACCAAGCGCATTCGGCGTGCTACCGGCGCCGCTCACGGCCTTCCCCCGTCGTTCGCCTCCGGGAGTTGGGGAAGCTCGACCCAGCGAGGTTTAGCGGGAGCACGCCCGGCTTTCGCAAGCTTGGCAGCACCTTGCGCACAAGAGGCGCATGCGACCGTCGTCCGCCATGCGTGGCGGAACAGGCAGTCTTGACTGTTGTACCACACGCGATAGGGCCAGCAGAAAAAATCATCTGTTGGACCGCGTGAATCACCTCGCAAGGTGCGCTTCTCCCAGTCTCGCCGGAGCGAAGGTCGCCAGGGCTCGTCAGCGCATGCGCGCTTGGATTCGGGTCAGGACCTCCTTCTCCGCAGGAAAGCCCCCTTCCTCATGCTTGGAGTAAATGCGATGCCCGTCGAGCCATACGTCGAAGACGCCGCCGCCTCCGCGAACTAACTCACTCTCGATGCCCAGATACTGCTTGAGATAGGCCGCGAGACTCGCGGCGCGGGGTTCGTAGTTTCAGACCCCGCAGTAGTTGATGCGGATCTCCATCGTCGTGCTCTCCTTTCCAGCTCAAGAGAGTACAACGGAAATGTGGAGAATGCGCGGCGCGCCCGCTTTGGCGACTCAGCCCCGAGCAGGGCAGCTTCGCGCCGTCGATTCGACCCGGTTGCGGCCACCGCGTTTGGCGTTGTAGAGCGCCTCGTCGGCTTGGCCAAGCGCGGCGTCGGGCAGCTGCCCGCTCTGCGCCATGTAGGTGGCGACACCAACGCTGACGGTGACGACCTTGACGGGCTCGTTCGCAGGGTGCGGGATGGCACAGGCCTCGACCGCCTCCCGGAGACGCTCGGCCACTAGCTTTGCTCCACTGGTGCCCGTCTCCGGCAGCAGCACGACGAACTCCTCTCCGCCATAGCGGAAGACTGAGTCCGAGGTGCGTACAGTTTCCTCAAGCGCTTGGGCCACGCGGCGTAACGCTTCGTCGCCCGCTTCGTGGCCGTAGGCGTCGTTATACCTTTTGAAGTAGTCGATATCGAGCATCAATAGCGAGAAGGGTCGTGAGAAGCGCCGGGAATGGGCTGCGAGCTTGTGGAACTCACTATCAAAGGCACGTCGGTTGGCGACGTTGGTCAAGCCGTCGATCAGCGCCATCTGCGCCAGTTGAGCGTTGCGTTCGGCCAACTCCTCCTGCAGCGCAATGATGCGTTCGCCAGCGCGGATGCGAACCATCAGCTCGTCGCGATCGAAGGGCTTGGTGATGTAATCGTCTGCTCCCGCCTCGAGACCGATGACCTTGTCTTGTCTCTGGCTGCGCGAGGTGAGCAGGATTAGATAGGTGTAGTTGCCGTCCCGGTCCTTTCTGATCCTTTGGACGAGTTCGACGCCATCCATCTCCGGCATCTCCCAATCCGCGATGACCAAGCGCACAGGATCGGCTCGCAAGCGCTGCCAAGCATCGCGTCCGTTCTCTGCCGAGATGACATCATGGCCCATGCGCGTTAGCGCACGGCTGAGCATCTTGCGGGAGACCGGGTCGTCTTCTGCTATGAGAATGCGCACCGCCGCTTTCCTCAGAAGTTGGCTAAGAAGGCGCGCAGCTCGACGAGGGCCTCGTCGAGGCTAGCGATCGACGCGGCGGATTGGTCAAGCTGTCCCTCGCGACCCCATTGTTCGAGCTGAAGGGCTGTTTCGAAGATCTGAGTCGCCGAGAGGTTGGCCGCCGCGCCCTTGATCGCATGGGCCGCCCGGGCGACCTGCTCGCCATCACCGTCTTTCAGTGCGTTGCGTAGCAGCTTCATACGTTCCGGTACATCGTCGAGGAAGATCTCGAGCAGTTCCTTGTAGAACTCCCGGTCATCGCCCGCGCGAGCGAGGCCCTCTTCCAGGTCGACGGGGCATCCTACGTTCTTGACTGACATCGCACCTCCATCCGGGGCGGCCGGTGCCGCGCTCGTTTCACCCGTGGCCTTGGTTTCAGAGCCGAAGCTCCTCCAGGCCCCTGGCCAGGGTCACAGAGAGAACATGGTGTCGCCGTCAAAAGAAGTCATCCTGGCTTGTTGGCGGATTTCTACGCCGCGTCGGCAGGATGGCTATCATTGTGAAAATAAATGCCTTTGAGTCGATGGACTTGCATGAGCGCGCGGTGAGGTTCATCCTTCCGCCCACGCCGCCATCGGGAGGAAGTTCCTTGTCTACGCAACCTAGCAGACAGTTGCAAACCGTGCCGAACCCTGCTCCAGAGCGGCCCTATCGGGTTCGGATGACAGCCCCGGAGTTCACTTGCCTGTGCCCGATGACCGGGCAGCCCGACTTCGCGATCATTGTCGTGGACTACGTCCCCGGGCCACGTCTCGTCGAGCTCAAAGCATTTAAGATCTATCTGTGGTCGTGGCGGGACGAGGGGATCTTCCACGAGGCGGTGATCAACCGCATTCTCGATGACCTCCTCGTCGCCTGCGAGCCGCAGTGGTTGCAGGTGACCGGGTGGTTCCGGGTTCGGGGCGGTATTACCACGACGGTGAGCGCGAGCTCGGGAGTGTTGCCGCCGGGCACGCCGGAGATCGCTGCTCCTCCGCAGGTCGAGAGCAGGTGCGCGCCATGAGCCAGGCCAAGCCGCAGCGGATCGAGCTCTTTCCCAACCGCGAGGTGGGTATCGTTTGGGACGATGGTCGCGAGGACTTCATCCCGGCTCATCGTTTGCGCAGCCTGTGCCCGTGCGCACAATGTGTTGACGAGATCACCGGTGTGCGCACGCTTCGGCCGGTCGACGTCCCGCAGCGGATCGAGGTCGAGCGTTGGGAAGGCATCGGCAACTACGCTGTGCGCTTTTTCTTCTCCGATGGGCACTCTGTCGGGATGTACACCTTTCCGGCGCTGCGGGAAATCGGGGCTCGGCTTGGCTTAGGCGGTTGCTGAGCGCCTCACGTCGCGTGGTTCATTTGTCGTCGCGCCGGTGGAAGCCCTCGAGCAGAGCGCGTTTCGTCTCTCGTTGAGCAGCAGGGTGTATCTGCTCCCTCGCACGCGCTTGGGTGGTGCAGTTCTCCAACTCGCTCCAGACCAGACAGGCTTCTTCGTGCGTTTCACATGCGAAGGAGAGCCTGACGCACGCTTCGATGGGGACCGTTCCGAGTGGGAGGAAAGCCGCTCCAGGTCGCGCCAACTCGATCACATGGCTTCGACCGAGCCGGCGCATTCTTCCAAGGAGATACTCGCCGGAGCCTGCGGGAGCGGCCGCCATGGCGAGCACCCCCTCCTCAAAAAACGCGAGGTGCGAGATACCTGCTGTGGGGCGTCCCGTCCGGTCGAGAGCCTGGGCGACGAGCTCAAGCCGACCGCGTCGATGCCTTCGCCAGATGACGGCAACGCCACGGGAGGAGCCGACGAGTTCCGGCGCGAGGTCATCGCTGCGGCCGTCGCCGAGCTCAAACAGCTCTGTGCCTGATTCCATCGACAGTCGCGCGAGCCGGATGCGGTGGCGGCGACCATCGAAAGCCGTCCAGGCGAAGAGTGTCGCCTCGCCGAGCCGTCCACCGGTCGCGAGGGCTTTGTCCAACTCGCCAAGCTGAGGGCGGAGGCGAAGAAAAACGGGCCAGGGCGAGTCCCCATCGCCACCACCGCCGAGGAAGAGCTCCTGATGGACCATCCCGGAGGTGATCCCTTCGGAACTCTGCGCCAGGAGCGCGGGAGGTAAGCACGATAAGATGATCAGGGCGAAGGCGAGCTTGGCCGTGGTGTTCATCGGGTGTTCTCCCCCTGGGCCTCGAGCGGAGTCGATTCGAGCAGTGGTATGACGTCTCGAGCATCTTCCGGAAGGCGGTCGATCAGCCGGTAGAGCCGGCGCAGTGTGCGCAAGCAGGACTGGCACTCCGGGCCCGAGTCCTCGGTGCGCGCGAGCCGCCAAAGCTCGAGATAGATCACGAAGAGCTCACGCGGATGATCGATTTGGCGGGCGAGTCCTCTGGCTTTGTTGAAAGCCCTCCGGGCCAAGTCGCTGCGTTGGCTATGCCTTTGGATGCGTCCTATTTCGGTCCAGATCAGCACGAGATGGTAGGCATAGCCGAGCGTCTCGGCGAGCCGTCGAGCGCGCTCGGCCCAGGCGATAGCCTCCATCGTCTGGCTGCGCTGGCGTTCCGTACTTGCGAGTTGGCGCAGGCAGACGACCTCGGCCAGCGCATCCCCGCTCGCGCGGGCGATGTCGAGGGCCCTTAGCCAGGTCTCGAGGGCTTCGTCGTGCCGGCCGGCCCAGCCGAGCATCTCCGCCTGAAGCGCCGGCATCTGCCGCTCGATCTCATCAGGCAGGGTGTCGTGCGCTTCCTCCAGGAGCCCGAGCAACGCGCGGGCCATCAGGGGCTGCTCCAACCGTTGGTAGCAGCGACAGAGCAGGAAGAGCACCCAGGCCCTCTCAGCGACCTCAAGAGCCTCTGCGCCGAGTTCCTCGAGCAGGTCGCGGCCGATCCTGTGCCGTCCGTGAGCGAGCATAGAGCGAGCGATGCCGATGCGCGCGTGAATGCGTTCGCGCTCTTGCGTCGCCGGGCTCGTGAGAGCTTCGAGCTCCGCACGCTGGTAGAGCAAGAGCGCTCGGTGGAGCTGGCCCTTAAGGCCGGCCTCCCGTGCCCGCTGCATCAGCTCATGGGAATCAAGGCCGTCCAGACTTTCCTGCTCGACAAGGGCCTGCTCCAGGTCGAGCTCGAGCCTTTCGACGATTGTTCCGATGCGCGCGCCGTAGAGGTGCGAAAGTGAGATGAGTTTGAGGGTTGAGAAGCGTGCCTTGCCGTTTTCGAGCCGTGAAAGGTGGCTGCGAGAGATCGGTTCCTCTTCATGCCTTGTCAATCGTTCGACTTCTTCGAGACTCAGTCTCCTCGCTTCTCTCAGGGCTCGGAGATAGCTTCCGAATCGCTGATTCGCTGCGCTCACGCCTCCTCCCTCCTCCTCGGGACGGGTCTGCAGCGGCAGGGAGACGGGCCTCGCATTTCGCGAATGATCGCCGCATTCCATACCTGCCGTCCCGCATGAGACCACCGTCACCTGCGTCACTCCTCATCGCGCGATGGAATGAGGCGTACGGCGATATCTGTTCGAGAGGAAGTGAGAGCCCTCCCTCAGGCGAGAAGTACCTCGGGAAAAAACTGATGGGTTCTGCTTTTCAGCACTTTAGGAGTCTCAGATCGGCAAATGGAGACGTTGCGATCTGTGCGCGGAAGCCGGATCGAAGCCGATCCGGCATTTCGAGTGAGGTGAGCCCTCAACGGTGCGGGTCTTCCCGCAACCCCGTGGCGACCTTAGGGATCCCCCCTCGCTTCCCACATCCGGGACGGGTTTTCCGTCGGCGTCTTCCTCTTCCTCCGTTTCTGCGCTTTTCTGGAGCCATGAGACGCCAGAGACACCGCACCCGCAGGGAGGTCCTGCGCTTCACCCCGCGCTTCTGT
>CAYSMT010000184.1:0-6009 GCA_964432135.1 uncultured Acidobacteriota bacterium | reverse complement strand
ACTCGAAATTCTCGGTTGTGATTGGAAACACGATTCCGTCGATCATAACAACGCGAATATCTATGTTCTCCAGAGATCGTCCCAGGCATTCCCGGAGCCGCTTCTGACTCATGGTCATGAAGCGCCGAGAAACAGAGTTCTTCGAGATCGCCCGTTCTGCGATCTCTTCGGGGATGGTCTCCAGGGGCCTCGCTTAGTCACGTCTCGAGACACCAGATACCAAGGCATCCTCAAGTTTGATCGTCAAGAGCGTCTCGCTGGGCGGCCCAGGCGTTGTTGGCGAGGTCCACTCCTCGCCAGTACGATCCGCAACCCGTGATCGGCGGATCGGAATGCGGCGACCACCCAAGCTGATCTCTGCGGGCGCAAACCCAATGCGCACGCCATCGCGGGCGGGAGTGCGAGACCATGATGCACCGCAGATCTGGGTCCGATCTTGCCCCACGCTAGATCCGGAAGGGCCAAAAGAAAAACGAACCTTCCGGCATGCCGCCTGCGGCAATCGAAGCGGTTCGGTCAAACTTCAATGGTGGACCGCAAGGGACTCGAACCCTCGACCTCCGCGTTGCGAACGCGGCGCTCTCCCAACTGAGCTAGCGGCCCGCCTCGTCTTCGTACCGCATCCGGCGGAGCGGGTCCAATGTGGTGGGGCGTATAGGATTTGAACCTATGACTTCCACCGTGTGAAGATGGCACTCTACCACTGAGTTAACGCCCCACTCATGGACGGCGGGTTATAGCATGGGGTGGTAGGGCTGTCCAGCAAACGGGTCCTGCCTGATGGCGTGCGAGGAGGGCTTGTCCTTTCGTTGATTTGCTGTATACACCTTCGTCCTAATATCGATTCTTGCACCCGTGGAGCGCGGAGCCTGTGGATGGCCTGTGGATCTCGGCTTTGCGCGCCCCAAGGGAAAAGGGGCGAAATCGCCGTATATCTACATATTGGGCGGTTCCGTGGGCTAAGGCCCAAGATATTGTGTTTTTCTCGTTGACATCTCCGCGCCGTGGGCGGTAGGGTCGCTCTCACCGCAGGAGGTCACGCTTGTCCGAAAGCGTTCTCGTTTCGGGCATCGTGATCTGGGATGTCAAGGGAAGAGGACGACCTCAAGGGGTGTCGTCGGACGGCCGCCGGAATGAGGACTCGGCGTTGTGATCGAGCCAGCGGATCGGCGAGATCGAGTCGGGAGTTCGCCCGCGCGCGGGGGTGGATTCGCGAGGGGAGAGAACAGCCGCGCGGCGCATGGGTCCGATGCCCCTACGGGCAGGCCTGTAGCCCAGCCACGAGATGAGCTATCAGATTATTTAGCCAGGATGCAGACGCCACGAGCCAGCGCGGTCGCCCGGCCGCGTGTTTTCGAGCGCAACGAGTGAGAGGATCAGTATGTCTGTACACGAAACGCCGCAGCTTCCTCCCCGCAAGGCGATCAAGTCCTCCGTTGACAACAATCGCGACAAAAACACAGCCCAGCCGGTGCGCTCACGTGGCGGGTTCGGAGCAGGCCCCGGTCTAACGATTGAGCGTCGCTTTACGCGCCCAGGGGAAGATCCCTTTAAGCAGATCGAATGGGACCTTCGGACGGCGGCCATCACGAGTGGAACGGGTGAAGTTATCTTTGAGCAGGAGAAGGTCGAGGTTCCACGCTCGTGGTCGCAGACGGCGACCAATATCGTTGCGCAGAAGTACTTTCGTGGGAAACCGGGAACAGCCGAGCGCGAGAGTTCCGTTCGCCAGCTCATCTCTCGCGTTGTCGAGACGGCGGCGGCCTGGGGAGATAGGGGGGGCTATTTCCATTCCGAGGAAGATCGTGACGCGTTCAGGGATGAGTTGGCCTACTTGCTGCTCCATCAGCGGGTTGCTTTCAACTCGCCCGTGTGGTTCAACCTCGGGATCGAAGAGTGCCCTCAGGTTTCGGCCTGCTTTATCAATAGCGTGCAGGACTCTATGGGTTCGATTCTCGACCTGGCGAAGACCGAGGGCATGCTCTTCAAGTTCGGCTCGGGAACGGGAAGCAATCTCTCGGCCCTGCGTTCCTCGCGCGAGCATCTCTCTGGTGGGGGTACCGCATCGGGTCCCGTCTCTTTCATGCGCGGCTACGACGCTTTCGCCGGTGTGATCAAGTCTGGCGGCAAGACGCGTCGCGCGGCGAAGATGGTCATCCTCAATGCAGACCACCCGGATGTGATGGACTTTATCCGATGCAAGGTCGGGGAAGAACGTAAGGCGCGCGTCCTGATCGATGCCGGCTACGATCCGTCTTTCAATGTCGCCGGTGGTGCTTACGACTCCGTGTTCTTCCAAAATGCCAACCACTCGGTGCGCGTCACCGACAGCTTCATGCGTGCGGTCGCAGAAGATAAAGCCTGGGAGACGCGCGCGGTGACCGATGGCAGCGTTGTCGAGACCTTCTCCGCACGTGAGATCATGCACGAGATGGCCGAGGCTGCCTGGGATTGTGGCGATCCGGGGATCCAGTTCGACACAACGATTAACGCCTGGCACACCTGTAAGGCGTCAGGTCGGATCAACGCCTCAAATCCCTGTTCGGAGTACATGTTCCTCGACAACTCGGCCTGCAATCTCGCGTCGCTGAACTTGATGTCTTTCCTCGAACCCGAGGGGCACTTCGATACCGAGGGCTTCCGGCACGCCGTCACGACGACGGTTCTCGCGCAGGAGATTCTCGTCGATAGTGCGAGCTATCCGACGCCGGAGATCGCTGAGAATTCCTACAAGTATCGGCCGCTTGGTCTTGGCTTCGCTAATCTTGGGGCGATGCTGATGGCCCTTGGCCTGCCCTATGACTCCGAGGCGGGACGGGCCTATGCTGCGGGATTGACGGCCATCATGTGTGGGGAGGCTTATCACACCTCGGCTCGTGTCGCGGAGTATCACGGTGGGCCCTTCGCCGACTACAAGAAGAATCGCAAGCCGATGCTCGAGGTTATCGCCAAGCATCGATTGCACGCGGAGTCGCTTCCCGAAGACCTCGTCCCGCGGGAGATCCTCTCCGCGGCGCGCGACGCTTGGCGTGGTGCCGAAGAAGTGGGCAAGAAGGCCGGGTTCCGCAATGCTCAGACGACCGTGCTTGCGCCGACGGGTACGATCGCCTTCATGATGGACTGCGATACGACGGGCATCGAACCGGATCTCGCGTTGGTCAAGTACAAGAAGCTCGTTGGCGGCGGGATGATTAAGATCGTCAACAATACGGTGCCTCGCGCTCTGGGTCGGCTCGGGTACAGTCATGACCAAGCGCAAGAGATTCTCGACTACATCGCGGAGGAGGAGACCATCGAGGGGGCGCCCCATCTCCGCGAGGAGCACCTGCCGGTCTTCGATTGCTCCTTCCGGGCGGCGAATGGTACGCGCTCGATTTCCTGGATGGGGCATCTACGCATGATGGCGGCTGTGCAACCCTTCCTTTCAGGAGCCATTTCGAAGACCTGCAATCTGCCCCATGACGCGACGGTCGAAGATGTCGAGCGGGCTTACACTGACGCTTGGCGGCTGGGCCTGAAGGCCGTGGCCATCTACCGCGATGGCTGCAAACAAACCCAGCCCCTCTCGGCGGGCGAGAAGAAGTCCGCAGCCGCCGGCGCGGAGGTCCGCCCACCCCGGCGGCGTTTGCCGGACGAGCGGCAGGCGCTGACCCACAAGTTCTCCGTTGCTGGCCACGAGGGTTACATCACGGTCGGTCTCTATCCAGACACGGGGCAGCCCGGGGAGATTTTCGTCGTCATGGCCAAGCAGGGCTCTGTCGTTTCCGGGTTGATGGACTCCTTCGCGACGGCTATCTCCCTGGCGCTTCAGTATGGCGTTCCTTTGCGTGTGCTCGTCGACAAGTTCTCGCACGTGCGTTTCGAGCCCTCTGGCTACACCAACAGCCGCGAGATTCCGATCGCAAAGTCGATCATCGATTATCTCTTCCGTTGGCTTGCGTTGAAGTTCCTCAATACCGAGGTCGAGAGCAGCAACGGCAAGGATCTCGAGAAGGTCGCGGCGGAAGCCGTGACGGCGGTCACCGAGAGCATGGAAGGGCTCCACTCGCGAGAGAAAGAGGTCTTCCGCAACCAGTCGGATGCACCGCCCTGCCACGTTTGCTCCACGATCATGGTTCGCAATGGCGCGTGCTACGCCTGCATGAACTGTGGAGCGACCTCGGGTTGTTCCTAGAGCGGTCGGTCAGGGTCCGCGCAAGACGCGTTCGTTCTGGCGCGAACCCTGAGAGGGCGGGGCTTCGGTCCCGCCCTCGCCTTGTCTTTGCCGCCTACGTATTTTCGCATTCTGATCTCTCCGCGTTCAGATTCGTCCGCTCAATGACAGTTTCGTTCCCCGTTGGCGAACAAAGCCCTGGTATCTGGTCGAACGCAGGTGAGCTAACCGCTTAATTGTTATTAACTTGAGAGGTTGACAGCTTGACTGGCACGGGACTTGCCACAAGCAGGATGAACGCGGACGGGAGACCGTGGAGTCCGGGAAAGGCCTGGATGGCTGCGGGTCGGGCTCTCCTGTCCGCGCCGCTTTTTTTCGGGAACCCTTTTGTGGGCCTCAGAGCCTTGAAGACGCATCGGGCGAGGCTTTTGGCCTCGCCCGTAGTCTGTTTGCAAGAATTCGTTGACAGCCGTTGGTCTAGCTCTTGACGCTCCGTGATCCGCCCACACGAACGACCTGGCCCAGGGTCACCGTCAGCAACCGGCCGATCTCAAGGCAGCGAATCTTGTGATGGCTCTCCGGTGGGATCGTCAGCGCGATCTGACTCTTTCCATCGAGAATCTGCGTTTTGTCGTCGATCGTGATCTCGAACTTGCCGTCGATGGCGATGAAGACCTGATGCACGCTGTGCGCGTGAGCCGAGAAGCGCGCATCCTCCGCTTTTGCCTTGAGTACGGCAACCTGGAAGGCGTGATCGGAAGCTGTGCTGAGATGTCGCAGACTAAAGTCCGGCGATTCGAACTGGTCCTTGCGGGCTTCGATGAAGGGTTGGCTGAACTCCTCGCTTGGGGAGAGGTCGTCGAAGATCGAAGAAAAGTAGTGCCGGGTGTCTTCGGAGGCTCGCGCACGATAAGCTGCGAAGAGGAGCTCGCGTCGGTCGAGGCCCAGGGAGTCGGCTAGGCGAAGGACGACTCCATCCCCCGGGATCTTCCCGTCGTTCTCGATTTGGACGATGTAAGGCTGGGTTACGCTGACCTTCTCTGCGAGCTGCTTCTTATTCAGGCCCAGGCGCTCCCGGTGGAATCGGATGATCTCAGCGAACGTCATGATGGATCGGCTCCCAAGGCTTCAGGGAAAGTAAAGGAGAAAAAGTCACCAGCTAGTTTGTCCTAATTATCCAGTCAGGTCAAGAAAAGCAGCACGGATTAGTAAGGGTTGACCAGGAACCCCACCACGGCGGCGCTGGGCGCGGCTAACCTCGTAATATTACTTATTCATTAGGAATCCCGTCAAGGATTCATTTGCTGGTTAGTCATGAAAAGGCGGAGTTCTTCCTCCATCTCCCAGGCGTGTCTCTCCGCCGGATCGCGGTATACTTCGCCGCTTTGTTGGCCTCGTTTCGAGGGGCGGCAAAGTTGTGGTGATGGGCTTCTCTGGCGCGGCTCTAGGCTCAGGAAGAAAGACATGGCGAATCTGGCGGTCATCGGCGCGCAATGGGGTGATGAGGGGAAGGGGAAGGTCGTTGACCTGCTGGCCCCGGCTTTCTCGGTTGTTGCGAGGTATCAGGGAGGGCCCAACGCTGGGCACACAGTGGTCTTCGATGGCAAGAGCCACGCATTGCACCACATCCCTTCCGGCATCTTCCACGAAGGTGTCCTCAGTGTCGTCGGCCCGGGTGCGCTGGTCGATCCCCTGAAGATCCTCGAGGAGATCCGTTGGCTCGAGACGGAGGGTGTGCCGGTCGCGGCTCGTCTGCGACTCTCAGAACGGATGCACGTCATCATGCCCTATCATCGTGCGCTCGATGGCGCCTTCGAGGCTCGCCTCAAAGGAGAGGCGATCGGGACGACCCGGCG
>CAYSMT010000183.1:0-6036 GCA_964432135.1 uncultured Acidobacteriota bacterium | reverse complement strand
CCATCATATTGGTCAACAGCAGCCACGCGATGCGGCGCACACGACGAACGAGCCGCGAAAGCTCGGAATCGTCTGAACGGTGCGGGACATCATTGGATGAGGGGCGGCGGGGGAACCGTCTTTCGTGCTGGGGAAGTGGCCGTTTCTTACGCAGAAACGGCGCAGGCGGGAAGGGTACTGAATGAGTCGGGGTCTCAGCTAGCTCACGTCGTGTCTTCGGCCGTCGGCGAGCTTGTGTCGCGGCGAAGATCGTCCGGGCAGGACCGCGTCTCAGTGTGCATTTTCGCGCCTGATGCACAGGAGCGACATGGCCAGGCAGAACGCCGAGAAGACGGTCCTCAGTCGTTATTTCACGGAGATCCGTGCCTATCCTCTCCTTACCAAGGAGCAGGAGCTTCAGCTCGCTCACCGGGTTCGTTCAGGGGATCCCGAGGCTTTCGAGACCCTCGTCGCTTCTAACCTTTCCTTTGTCGTCAAGGTTGCCAGTGAGTATCGCAACCTGGGCCTCCCCCTCGAGGACTTGCTCAACGAGGGCAATCTCGGTCTGATCGAGGCCGCGCGTCGCTACGATCCGGACAAGGGTACCAAGTTCATCACTTACGCTATTTGGTGGATTCGCAAGTCGATCCTCAAGGCCCTGGCAGAGCAAGTGAATCTCGTGCGTGTCCCGACCTATCAGATGAAGAAGGTCAAGGAGGTCCGGGAGGCCGAGTTTGCGCTGCGCAAGGAGCTTGGTCGCACGCCGGACCGTGGCGAGATCGGTGATCGGCTCAGCGTGTCCATTAAGAAGGTCGACCAGGTGCTTCAGGTCAACACGCGGGAGATGTCGATCGACGACACCGTTGGCAAAGAGCGCAAGACGCCTGTCAGCGACTATCTCGTCGATGAGGCATCTGATTCCCCCGAAGACACACTACTTCGCGGCGAAGGCACGGGGCTGGTCGTCGAAGCGCTCACGCATCTGAGCGAGCAGGAACGCACGGTCATTAGGCATCGCTTCGGCCTCAACGGCTGCGCGATTCTGACGCTTAAAGAGATTGGCGAGAAGATGGGCGTCAGCCGTGAGCGGGTTCGCCAGATTGAGACTCAGGCCAAGCTAAGGCTGCGCCGGATGTTCAACCGCCCGAGGGGCTTCCGTCCGCCCACCAAAAGCCGTTCGCACCGGCATTGATCGTCTGCAGCACGCTCTTTCGCACCGTCTTCCGTACCGTCTTCCGGATCGTGTAGAATCACACGCCGGGTATGACGCCGACCTCCGCGGAAGCTGGAAGGACGACATGAGCGGTCAAACGACTCCCCATGGAGGAACAGCGGGGCGGGTTCGTCGTCTGGCGCGCGCCCTGCTCGTGTCGGAAGACGCGTCGGCTGCGCTCTTTGCGTGGCTCGCCTCTCCTGTCGTGGACGCGGAGTTCGTTGGCGTTCTCGCCGGCGAGGATGGTCGTGTGGGCCCTGCCTTCCGGCGTCAGAGCGGGCATTTCCTCCCCTTACCCCTGCCTCCCGTTGTGTCGACGCGGCGCCCGGTGCGCTGCGAGGCCGTCGCTCTCGCTACGGGCCGGGGTGATGCCTTTGACGACCTGCTCTTCTCGCTCGGCTTGCGCCAAGCGCTCTTTCTGCCGCTGGCGGAGCCTCCCTGCTCCGCTTTGATCATGGCGCGTTCTGGCGGCCCCTTCTCCTCGGTGGAACGTGATCGTCTCGACGAGGATCTGCCCTTGCTCGGGCCGGCTCTCCTGCGCTTCGAACGCCATCGCAGGCGGCGAGATCAGGCGACAACGGCATCCGACGAGTTCGCCGAGCTTTTCGCGCTCACTCGCGAGCTCTCACGCGTGGCCGGCCCGCGCCGTGCCGCACGCGTGGCCATTGATGCCCTGCAGCGCCAGATCCGCCCCGATGTCGGCGCGATCGTGATGGACTTCGATGCTGCCGATGATCCCATCGTCCTTCATTGGCCCGAAGCTGCCGGAGAGGAGACGGCCTCGGCTCTCGCCGCCGGCGTCGCTCGTGCGCGAGAGGGAGGTTGGCTTGTTCCCCCGGCGCCGGGCTCTCGTGTGCGGATGGTTCTGCGATGGCAGGGTCGTGTGCCGGGCTCGGCATCGCGCATCGCGGAGGCTGTGCTCGCTGCGCTTTCTCTTGCCGTCGATCGCCTCGAGGGCGAGAGGCAACGCGAGGTGGGGCGTCTCCAGGAGGCCGTGGAGGCGTTGCCGCTCGGTGTCGTGCTCGTCAACTCGCGCGGGCGCATTGGCTTAGTCAATCGCAGTGCGCGCCTTCTTCTTGAGTCCCTCGGTGCGTGGCCGGGAGAACGGGGCCGGCTGCGTAAGCTGGGCAGCGTCGAGCTGAGCTCGATGATCGCTGAGGCTTGTGCCGGGCAGCCCGTTTCGGCGGAGGTCTACTTCCCCGATAGGAACCGTACCCTTGAAATGCGCGTCGTCCCTTCACGTCGACTTGGTGGTTCTGATGACGATGCTGCGGTCGATGTACTGCTCATCCTCGACGACGTGAGCGAAGCGCTGGCTCGCAAGAGACAGCTCATTCAGGCGGAGAAGCTCTCGGCGCTGGGAACCTTGATCTCCGGCGTCGTGCACGAGCTCAACAATCCGCTTTCGACCATCCTCGGCTACGCGCAGATGCTCGTCGGTATTCCCGATGCTCCCGCCCGAAGTGAGTGGATGAAGACGATTCTTGATGAAGGGCAGCGTTGCCATCGTATCGTGAACAACATGCTGGCTCTCGCTCGTCGTCACGACGATGGCTTCCAACTGTGCTCGCTCAAGGCTCTTGCGGAGAAGGCGCTCTCGCTCGTGGCATATCCCTACCGAGCCAACGGCATCGAGTCCTCGTTGCGTGTCGATTCCGACACACCCGCGGTCCGCGGCGATCAGGACGCTTTGTTGCAGGTGTTGATCAACCTTCTGACAAACGCGATGCACGCTCTTGAAGACTTCGATGGTAAACGGCAAGTGCGTGTCGAGATCGGCCAGGGGGGCGAGGGAAGAGCCCGGCTCGTGGTGGCGGATTCCGGACCGGGTGTTCCGGTGACGCTCCAGCAGAAGATCTTTGATCCCTTTTTTACGACCAAAGAAGAAGGCAAGGGCACAGGGCTTGGTTTGTCTCAGGTGGCGACAACGGTTGCCGCGCACGCGGGGACGATTCGTCTCGAGCAAGTGCCTGCGGGTGCCTGCTTCCGCATCGAGCTACCAGGTGTGGATGCCGATGCGGTCGACGAAACCGAGACGGCGAGCGAAGGACTGCCCGTCGCGACCTCGCTGGGAGGTGCGCGTGTGTTCGTGGTCGATGACGAGCCTGCCGTCGCCGAATGTCTAGCAGAGGTGCTCTGCCATTCCGGTGCGCGCGTGAAGGTCTTCCACGGCGCACTTGATGCGCTCGAGGCGATTCGCAGCGATCCGCCGGATGTCATCATCTCGGATCTGAAGATGCCGCGTCTGTCGGGAGAGGGTTTGTTCCTCGAGCTGGAGCAGTGTTCGCCTCAGCTCGTCGAAGGTCTCGTCTTTACGACAGGAGATCGGGAAGCCGCTTCGCACTCCGAGATCGTGCGACGCGCCGCACGACCCTGCCTTGCCAAACCTTTTGACTTCGGTGAGGTCTTGCGGGTCGTCGCCGAGACCTACAGCCGGAAGGTCGTGTCGCTCTCTCCACAGCGGCCCCTGAGGCCGGGTTCTGAAAGAGGGCCGGAGCTGCACGGATGACAATGGCCGACAAGCACGTTGTCATCGGCACCGCAGGGCACATCGACCATGGCAAGTCGACCCTCGTCCAGGCGCTGACCGGCACCGACCCCGATCGCTGGGAGGAGGAGAAGCGCCGCGGGATCACCATCGATCTGGGTTTCGCCCACGCTGAATGGGGAGCGCATGCCTTTTCCTTTGTCGACGTGCCCGGTCATGAGCGTTTCGTGCACAACATGCTCGCGGGCGCTACGGGAATCGATCTCGTGCTCCTCGTCGTTGCGGCCGACGAATCCGTCATGCCGCAGACGCGTGAGCACCTCGCGATCTGCAACCTGCTGGGTCTCGATGCGGGGGTCGTCGCCCTGACACGTATCGACCTGGCCGAGGAGGGCTTCGCGGAGCTCGCGGAGGAGGAGCTGCGAGAGACCCTTGCTGGGACTTTCCTGGCATCGGCCGAGATCGTACCCGTCAGCGGCGTGACCGGTGCGGGGCTCGAGAAACTCCGCCAAGCGCTCAGCGCGGCGGCTCAAGATGTCCGGAAACGGGTGGCAGGGCCTTGGCCTCGCCTGGGCATCGACCGGGTCTTCGCAGCTCGCGGCTTCGGTGCCGTCGTCACGGGGACGCTTCAAGGTGGAGAGCTCGCTGTCGATGATCAGCTCAGCGCCTTGCCGGGGGGAAGCGGTGGGCGCGTGCGTGGGTTGCAGGTCCACGGACAGAGCCAACAGCGCGTCGGCGCGCACTGTCGGGTTGCGGTCAATATGCAGGGTGCCCTGCGCGAGGGTTTGCGGCGAGGCATGGTGCTTTGCCCCCCCGGCTTGGACATGACGACCCTTTTTTTCGATGCGCAGCTCAAGGTCATCGAAGCAGCGGGCATTGCGCTCGAGGAGGGTATGCGCGTCCGAGTTCACCACGGCACGGCGGAGGTCATGGCGCGCTTGCGCTTGCCGCGCTCGAGTACTTTGGAGCCAGGTCGTGAAGGGGCGGGCCAGTTACGGCTCGAGGCGCCGTTGGCTGCGCTACCCGGGGATCGCTTCATCCTTCGGCGCTTCAGCCCGATCACGACGATCGGTGGCGGCATCATCACGGATCTCGACCCACCGCGTTGGCGCAGAGGCGACGAGCGTTGGCTGGAGCAGACGCAACGCCTTGCGGCGGCTTCTGCTCTGGGAAGGCTCAAGATCCACGCGGAGCAGGCGGGTCCTGCCGGGCTCTCCCTGAGCGAGCGCGCGCCGCGAATCGGGCTGCTCCCCGCTGCCGTGCGGAGCGAGCTGCCTGCGGGCCTGATCCTGTTTGGGGACGATCGTATCGTGTCGAGATCTGCTGTCGCGGCACTGCGTCGCGCGCTCGTGCAGACCCTCAAAGACCATCATCGACGGGCGCCTCTCGAGCCGGGCCCCGCGCCGGAGAGGCTGCGCAAGAAGCTTGTGCCTTCGTGGGCTCCCGCCCAGTTCCGGGAGTTCCTCGCTCTCGTGGCGGAGAAGGCCGGTCTCGTCTTCGACCGAGAACTCGTGCGCCTGGCCAGCCACCGGCCGGCGCCGGAAGGAGAGGAACTGGTCCAGCTCGAGCGCCTCGTCGACCGGCTTGACGCGCGGGGTCTCGAGGTCGTTCCTGGGTGGGAACTCCAGAAAGAGGCCGCGGCTGGTGCGGAGTACCTTTCCTTGCTGATCTGGGCCGCTCGCTGCGGTCGCGCTGTTCGCGTGAAGGAGAATCACTGGATCTCGGGCAAGGCCTGGGACGCGATGGTTCAGCGTCTTCGTGAGCATGCGAGGGCGGGACATCGCAGCTTCGGTGTGCCGGAGTTTAAGGAGCTCTTCGGCTTGTCCCGCAAACATGCCATCCCGCTTCTCGAAAGGCTCGATGACGCGAAGATCACGCGCCGCGCCGGAAACGAACGCGTGCTGCGCCTCGATACCGACTGATGGCTTCGTCGTCGCCGTCGTTGTTGTGACGGGTGGGGGCCCGTGCTTTGTACTTCGCGCGGCGCTTCTGTTTTCTCGCGCAGGTTTTCGGAGAGAGGTTTGACTCTCGTTCGATTTGTGTGCTAGCTTCACATCGTTCTTTCGGACGGAGCACCAGGACCCGACCTGGTTGATGTCTCTGCCCGATGAATCGCGGAAGGGTGTGCCCGCGGCAAACGGCAAACGGTGGGGGGTTCGTGAACTTCAGGCTCCCGGAGAAACTAGGCTAGCCTTATGGGCTTCCGCCCGTGCGCTCCCTGCACTACTTCATCCCAGTAATCGACGAGCTGCTCACCGCTCCGCCGCCACCGGCCTATAGACAGTACCTGGCCGACCGCGTCAGCACGCCTGACGGCGTGGATGATGGCGCTTCCATTGACTCGAAACAGAAAGGA
>CAYSMT010000182.1:0-6036 GCA_964432135.1 uncultured Acidobacteriota bacterium | reverse complement strand
GGGTAACCGCATCGTCTCTCTCGTCTCATACGGATCCGTGCTCTCGACAGACCACCCCGAGCTGAATATCGGCCGCGACTATTTTGAGCTCTCGGGCACGTCGATGGCAGCGCCGGTCGTCTCGGGGCTCGTGGCACAGCTTCTCGAGGCCCATCCCCGGGTGACGCCAAGCCTCGCCAAAGCCTTGCTGATGTACACCGCCCAGCAGCTTGACGGCTTCTCGCGCCTGGAGCAGGGCGCGGGCGAAGTCAACGCCCTTGCCGCAGCTCAGCTCGCAGCAGCGCTCGTCGGAGACCCCTCGACGCTCGCTCCGGGCGAGTCAGCAGCGCCCGGCTTCGACCTGACAGTGCCGCGCACCGTGCGCATCGCAGGCCAGCTCGCCCCGTGGGGCCAGGACGTCGTCTTCGCGGACGGCTGGTACTTCGGTGACGAGCTGTACAAAAGCGCCGGCATTCGCTGGAAAGACCCCGTCACCGGCGAAGGCGTTCTCTGGGGCGACGGCGTGCTGTATTCGGACGGCATCCTCTGGGCCGACGGCTCTGTCGGATCGGACGGCATCCTCTGGGCCGACGGCATCCTCTGGGCCGATACGGTCCTCGGGCCGGGACGCCTTGCCGAAGAAACTCAACGCCTCGGAGCGGACGGCATCCTCTGGGCTGACGGTATCCTCTGGGGAGATAGTCAGCTTTTCAGTGACGGCATCCTCTGGGCCGACGGCATCCTCTGGGCTGACGGCATCCTTGCACCAGATGGCATCCTCTGGGCCGACGGTATCCTTTGGGCTGACGGCATCCTCTGGGCCGACGGCATCCTCTGGGCCGACGGCATCCTCTGGGCCGACGGACTTCCCAACGAGTAGCAGACGAGCCCCAGATGGGCATAGCATGAGGGCGGCGCCTGTGTGCGCCGCCCTCGAAGCCCTTTCAAGGTCCGAACGCTCTCGCAGCGACGAAGTTTGACGCCCACCGAGCCTCCCCGTAATCTCGTGTTGATGGAACGATTCTCGCTCCATGCACGTGTTGCGCTGGAGGTGCCCATGACTCGCCGTCTCTGCATCCCGATCCTGCTGGCCTCCCTCCTCCTCTTCTCGGCCTGCGCCACCGGCCCTCGCTACGCACCGGGCGAGGCGACTGAAGCTCTCAACCCGACGATTACAGCCGGTTCCTATATCGAGGATGGTCAGTTGCTGACTCTGATCATCGGCACGCGTGCTGCCAAGCAACGCGCCAAAGACGAGTACATGCCCCTTGAGTTCGCCCTCGCCATCAAGGGCATCAAGGGCATCACCTTGACGAGGGAGTCGTTCACTCTGGTTGACGAGGCCGGCAAGCGCTACCCTGCCGTCGGCCCACAAGAGCTTCAAGCAAACTACCACAATATCGACCTCGATCGCAGACTGGGCGACATTCTTCCTATTTCGAACACGCGTTTTATCAGCTACAACCGCATTCCCAGCAACTTTTCACCCGGCTTCGATGACTCCGTGGACCGTCCGCGACTGAATCTGCCGCGCTACAACTGGGCGTATGACTTCATTTATTTCCCTCGTCCTACGGAGGGCGTTCGCGGTCATCGTTTCGAGCTCCACGTCACAGCCCCCGAGCTACCCCACGAGATCCTCATCAAGTTCAAGGTGCGCTGACCCGCCGGAACGCCAAGGCCATCTCGCGTGACCGCTCGCAATCCCGTACACTTTAGTAAGCCTTCTGCAGTGGACGCGCAGCTATGGCCAGGATCTGATGATGCCCTCCCCTCCAATACCCGCCCCGCCCGCACCCCTTCGGTCTGGGCACGGGAGACTCCCGATGAATATGCGTCTCGCTCGTCGTGCTGGCCTTGCGGCATCGATCGCCGCGTTCCTTCTCTCCGCTCCGGCCAGCTTGGCCCAGATCAATCCCACCCGCATCTCGGGCACACTCAAGCTCGAGGACGGCACTCCCCTCGGCAAGGTCAAGTTGCACTTCACGCCAGGGAAAGGCAGCGCGAAGGTGGCGCGCGACCTCAAGGTCAATAGCAAGGGGAAGTTCGTTCACAACTTCTTTCCCGCGGGAAGGTACAAGATCTCGCTGATCAGCGACAAGTACTTCCTCAAGCATGTCAAGTTCACATCGAAAAAACCCTCGGGGGAACCCTGGGAAGATGTCGAAAGTGATGCCCATCCGGAGACCGGCTTGCCTGTGCTGAGCTTCCATGGCAACGCACGCAACCGTCTCGAGCTGGTCGCGGCAGACATCTCGACGCGCAAGAAGATGATCCAAGCCGTGGCTGTTGCCGAGGCCTCCGCGGAGCTCGAACGAGCCTCGATGCTATTCGAGCAGGCCGACATGGCAGGCGTACTCAGCGAGACAGGAAAGCTTCTCGCCGAAAACCCAGATCTCGGCCCAGCCTGCTACCTGCGCGGCGTCGCGCTCCATCGCACCGGCCAACTCGAGGAAGCAGAACGCACGCTCGCTCGGGCCGTCGAGCTCGTACCTGAGCAGCCAGGGGTGTGCGGCGTGTACGCCATGGCGCTGCTCGATCTCGCCAAGCAGGAGAAGAGCTCCGGAAAGCTCGACAAAGCCGGTGAACACTTTTCCCGCGCCGCGGATTACTTCGCCAAAGAGCTCGAAACAAACCCGAGCTCTCTCGCTGCACTGACGAATCGCGTCATCGCGCTTGAGGGGGCGAATCGCGACGAGGACGAGATCGCCGCCATCAACGCGCTGATGGCCGTCGACCCGAGCAACATCGCGATCTACTTCCGCTTGGCCGGCCTCTATCGCAAGCTCGGAAAGACAGACAAGGCGCTCGATACCCTCGCCTCGGTACCCGCTGCGGGCCAAGATGCGGCAGCCGCGATCTACAACGTCTGTGTTCACCTTTATGACGACAAGCAATACGACATGGCCATCACGGGTCTCGCAAAGGCCCAGGAGGTGGATCCCAACTTCGCGTTGACCCATCATCTCCTCGGCTACACCTACCTTGCGAAAGGCGAGACGGAAAAAGCTCTCTCGTGCCTCGAGAAGTACCTCGAGATGGCGCCGGAAAGCCCGGAGGCCGCCAAGGACCGCGAGATCATCAACGCCTTGAAGAAGTAGCTCAACGAAAAGAGAAAGCGATCTCGAGGAGGGGCGGTCCCAAGGCCGCCCCTTCATCGCCTCAAGCGCTGCGGGCCTTGCGAGATGCGTTCAAAATGTTGAACATGTCCAAGAACTTGAACGCGCCGCGCCCTGAGCAGGCTTCGTAGGCTCGCGCAATAGGCTCATAACAAGCCACTTGATCGAGTCATCCTTCTGGCACGGTTATTGCTATTTGCATAATCAACTTCGTTTTGTATTTAGAGTAAGCCATCTGGGAGGCACGCAGCGCCCCATCGTGGGGTAGCTCGCGTGGGGCAAGGCGGTTATCTCCGTCGCGCCTTATTTCAACCACGACAAGTCCTGGGATCCTGTCGCTTGGTGTATTGACACCGCGCGCAGAAGGAGAGCTACGCCATGAGGAAACTATTTGTGCTCCTGCTCCTCCTCCTGGTCCCCGCCCTGGCGCTCGGCCAGGCGCAGACGACCGGCCGGATCAACGGCACGGTCACGGACGAGGACGGGCAACCCATCGTTGGCGCCATCGTCACGGCCCAGTCGCCGAGCTTGATGGGGGAACGCCAGCAGAAAACCAATGATCGAGGAGAATTTCTCTTCGCGCTGCTTCCCGTCGGCCCCTATCGTGTGACGATTTCCGCTCCGGGCAAGAAGACGATGGATTTCACCTTCCAGCTCAACCTCGGCAAGACCGTGCCGCTCAACATCTCGATGCAAACGGGGCAGGACATCGTCGAGGAGGTCACGGTTTTCGGCACGGCAACCCGCTTCGAAACCACGGCCAACGGAGAGAACTTCAACCTCGAAACGACGGTCGAGGAGCTTCCTATTCAAAACCGCAGCATCGAGAATGTCGCCTTCAACGCCCCGAATATGGCGGCCGGCCCGAACACGGCACCGCGCATCTCTGGCGCGCCGGCTTTCGACACCGTCGTACTGCTCGACGGCGCCGAGATCTCCGACCCGAACTTCGGTGGCGGACCGACCCTCTACATCGAGGATGCCGTCGAGGAAATCCAGGTCATGACCTCGGGAATCAGTGCGCGCTACGGCCGCTTTCAGGGCGGAGTGCTCAATGCGATCACCAAAACCGGCGGCAACGAGCTGACGGCCTCCCTACGCGTCGAGTACACAAACGACAAGTGGGACTCCCTGACCCCTTTCGAGAAAAACAACAACACCAAACGCGTTGATGACCTCTCCTACACTGCAATGGCCACTGCCGGAGGCTACATCATCAAAGACCGGCTGTGGTTCTTCCTCGCCGGCTGGTACCAACCCGACGTGAGTACTTCGAGAACCACGAACCAGGGGCAAACATACGCCCGCACGAACAGCCAGGACCGCTTCCAGTACAAGCTGCGCGGGGCCATCACGCCGGACCACGTCATCGAAGCGAACTTCCTCGACTTCAATGCGGAAGCTGTCAACCGCGCCGGCCTGCCCGCCGGGGACTTGGCTGCCCTTGGCAAGCGTACGGACCCGCGGGAAGTCTTCTCAGCGAGCTACCAGGGCGTGCTCACACCAGCCCTTTTCCTTGATGCCCAGTACAGCAAGAAGGACGTCGCGATCAAATCGGGAGGCGACCCCACCCACGGCATTCCCTACATCGATATCCCCAACTTTGCGGTCTACCACAACCACTGGTGGGACTTCACCGATGCGAACATTCGTAATAACGAAACCTACAGCGCCGCACTGACCTACACCTTCCCGACGGAAAGCTGGGGCTCTCATACGATCGAGGGCGGCTTCCAGTACCTTCAGTCGGAAACCGGAGGGGAAAACCGCCAGACTTCGGCGAAGTACAATCTGCTTGACCTAACCGGGACGATCTTCGCGGGCTTCGCTGCCGACGGGAGCTCCCTCTATACGATCACCCCCACGGCCCGTCGATACATCCAATGGGAGGCCCTCGAGCTTGGTGGCTCGGCGTTTATCGACTACAACGCCGCCTATCTCCAGGACTCCTGGGAGATCGGCAAGTGGCGCATCGACTTCGGCCTGCGCTTCGAGGACTACAGCAGTGAAGGCCCGCTGCCGACTCAGACAGCCGACTTCAACGACATCGCCCCGCGCCTCGGCGTAACGTACAACATCAGCGCCGACTGGCAGGTTCAGGCAACCTGGGGCAAGTACACCGCGCGCCTGCATGATGGACAGATCAACGAGTCGACCGGTGTTGACTCGGCCCCGCGCATCGTGCGTTCCGGCTACACCGGCCCGGCCCTCGTTTCCCAACCGGGCAACATCATCGACGCGGCCATCTCCGACCCGAACAACTGGGCTGCTGTGACAGGTTTCAACAGCCCGAGATTCCCGACAACGGTGCTCGATCCCAATCTGTCCAGCCCCTTCGCGCAGGACTTCAACCTGTCGATCAAGCGGGCGCTACCAAACAACACGGGCACGGTCACGGTCACCTACACCAACCGCGAGTTCAAGGACCTCATGGATGACTTCTTCGGCGGCCCGTTCCAGAAGGTCGTGGATGTCACCTTGGACGGCACGCTCTTCGGCCGCTTCGACCAGACCGTTTGGACGAATGCGAAAGACGCCCAGCGCAGCTACGATGGCGTCGCGCTCACTTTCGATTACCGCCCAAGCACGACCTGGAACATCGGTGGCAACTACACCTGGTCGCGCACGGTCGGCAACTACGAAGGTGAAGCAACGAACCAGCCAGGGACCGGCTCATCCATTGGCAACTATCCCAACTCTCTCCCCC
This sequence comes from uncultured Acidobacteriota bacterium, assembly GCA_964432135.1. Taxonomy (GTDB): domain Bacteria; phylum Acidobacteriota; class Polarisedimenticolia; order J045; family J045; genus JANTFM01. The sequence continues at coordinate 231 of CAYSMT010000182.1, read as the reverse complement.
CCGGGGCGGTCCCCTTCGGTTTCCTCAACGGCGACATCACCCACCGTATACGCGCATGGGGCAATTACCGCCTCGACTTCGGACGCTCTGGCGGGCTGAGCTTGGGCGGGTTGCTGCGCTATGCCTCTGGCGCCCCCTACAGCTTGACGGACAACGTCAACATCTACCTTGACGACCCGGCAGCGGTCAATGACCAAGACTCGACCTACACGCACTACTTCGATGGATCTC
>CAYSMT010000181.1:0-6041 GCA_964432135.1 uncultured Acidobacteriota bacterium | reverse complement strand
AGGATGTGGTCCTGAGGGATGGCTCGCGATGCCGAGACTTTCGTGCCCTCGTGGTGGCATCGACCACAGAGCACGGGGATGTTCATCGTACTTGTTGGAGACCCAGGCTCCAGGTGTGACGAGATGTAATGGTTACCGTGACAGGTGCGGCAAGAGGGTGCGAGCGGGTCTCCCTTATGAGCGGCGCGGCCGTGAAGTGAGCGCGCGTGCTGCTCCATCTGTGTCTCGTGGCACATGCCGCAGTCGACCGTCTCGACTTCCTCGTCGTGCTCCATGTCGATGCCTTCGAGATCGACATGGCAGAGAACGCAATCGAGGTCGGCGTGGACTGAGGTGGCGAAGCGCTCCGCGTCGACGAAGACCGAGATCTCCTTGTCGCCGTGTTCTCCCGTGAGGTCAGGATCCTCATGGCACATCAGACAGTCTTCGTTCTCTTGGGCAAAGGCCCCTCGCGTGCAGGTCAGGGCCAGGAGGCCGAAGGCCAGGGCGAAGAGAATCTGTCGCCAGGACGACCGATGGGCTTGTCGGATCACTGTGTCAGCCTCGCGGGTGGAAACCAAGTTTGGCGCAGAATAAGGTCCTTCCTGCCTGGATGCAATTAGTAATTAGCTAGTTACGAACAAATGTCCAGCAAATCTCTCGAAGTAGTCGTGAGAACTCATCCAAAAGACGAGTAAATAGCCGGGATATGCGTCTTAAACTGTTGAAAACAATAGCCTCATATGCCTCACGTCTTCACTCGCCTGAGAGGAGGCGAAGAATCTCCGGGTCTTCCTCCTCTTCGGCCAACACCACGTGGCAGGTATCGCAGTCCATGGAGATGACCTCGCCGTCCTCCGTCTCGTGGGAGTCATCGTGGCAGCGGAAGCAGCCGCCCTCGAAGCCTGGGTGGCCGAGAAAGCTCTTGTAGGTGTCCCATTTGATGCGCATCTCGGGGTAGACGTTCTCCGAGTAAGCTGCGAGGACCCCCTTGATGCCGTGCTCGAGCAACTTGGGCTGCGTGTTCACCAACTCCGGATAGTGCTCGCTGTACCAGCCGCGGAGCTCGGTTGCAATTCCTTCGAGGGCCTCCTCCGTGCTCTTGTAGCTCTTCTGTACGGCATTCAGTGCCTGACGTTTGATGAAGGGCAGCTCACGCGGAATCTGGCGCGTGTAGAACTTCTTGTTCAACGCATCCTCTGCACTGAGGTAGATGTGAGTCGGTCGGTTGTGGCAGTCGACACAGTCCAGCGTCCGTTCGCGGTGGGTTTCCCCGCTCTCCCTCCCTGCCTCCGGTTGCTCGCCATTGCTGAAGGTCTTTTCGCTGCCGTCCGCCCGCATCAAATGGACCTCGTAGATCTCCTCCCGTGCCTCATCCGCGTGACGGTAGCGGATCTCGTTCTGACCGGAAACATGCCAGTGGATGCCATGGGCATCGTGGCCACCGCCGCCCCCGGAGCCGATCTTCATCATCAGCACGGTTTGGACATGGGTGTTCTTCTCGTCGGGTAAGAACTTGTGCTTGATACGCAGCTTCTCTCCAACGAAGAGCTCGGGGCGGTGGCACTCCTCGCAGGTTTCTCGCGCGGGGCGGAGTCCGCGCACTGGGGTCTCGATTGGCCGGTTGTAAGTGTTGAAGGCGACCGCGAGGAACTGCCGGGCGCCAGAGAGCTTGCTTTTGGCGTACCACTTTGCGCCAGATCCGATGTGGCACTCGACGCAGCTTACTCGGGAATGAGGAGAGTTCTGGAAGGCCGTGTACTCGGGTTTCATCACCGAGTGGCAGAAGCGACCGCAGAACTCGACCGACTCCGTGTAGTGGAAGCCGGTGTAGGAGAAGAGAGCGACGAGGATGACGTTGAGAAGGGTTAGGAAAAAAATAAGTCCGGCGATCTTGCGCACGCGACCGAAGCGATCCTCGGAGGCAAATTGTTCGCGCAAATACTCGAAGGAAAAGGGCCCATCGGCTTCGGGACGCCTGAAGAAGAGCAGTCCAATGACGATGAGCACCAGCCCGAGGATGAAGAGCGGGCCCATGATGAGGTAAATGACGAAGCCAAAATAGGGATTCTCAATCGCGCCGAGAATGTCGAGCAGCGTACTGACCACCAAAGCGGGGAAAAGGATCGTCACGAGGATCGCGCCGGTCATTGAGACGCGACTGCGCGACATGCCACGGGCGAAGGCGCGAATCAAGTCGAGTATCCTGCTCACAAAAGACTCCTGTCCGGCCGTCGCCGGGCGTGAGAAACTAAACCGTTAGTTGGCCAGAGCATCGTAGCGGTCCGCCTTGGCGCGGTCAAATCGCTAAACACGAGCGGTAAGCTCGGTGATGATGTGGCCTTGGCAGGATCTACTCTGAGCACTGCGGAGCAGACAATGACCGAGTCCTCCGGTGACAGCGTACAAGCGGCGATCCAGCGCCTCCGAGAGCACGGGCGTCGTGCTGAGATAGACGAGGCCGGGCTGGCCACGGCGGCCCGGGAGCTCGTGCCGATGATGCTCGAAAGCTGCCGCGTGCGTGAAGCGGGACAGTGCCGTGCGTGCGCTCGAGGCGCCGAGCAGCTCGCGGATATCCTGCGGGACCCTCGCCTCGGGGAAGGCGTCGGTGCGGCGATTGATCTTGTGCCTTGGGAGGCCCTCGGTCGGGAGATCGTGTCCTGCGTGGCGAATACGGACAGCGGTGTGCAGACGCCGCCCCTTGAGGCTGCGTGGAACTGGCTTGATGCCGTTCGTCGCCCCACGATGGCGCGTCGGATTGCCACCTCGGGACGAGTTGAGGACTGGCTGGACTTGATCCTCGAGCTCGCCGAGCACAGTCGCTACACCGTCGGGCGCTTGTTCGCATCGCGCGTCGCGGCCTATGGCCCGCGCACTTTCCTGCGCGTGCCTTCCCATGGTGACGCAGGTCGGCATTCCTGGCTTGAGGTCGCCTCTGATGTCGCGCGTGTCGCAAAGGGGCTCTTGGCTCTTGAGGAAGAACTCGGCGGCGGGCCCTTCGCGCTGCTTTCGGAAAACCGCTATGAAATGGCCGTGACCGACCTGGCCTGCCTGACGACGGGCCTGGTCAACATCATGATCCCAGCGCACTCCACAGATAGCGATCTGAGCTACATTCTCAAACGGATGAAGGTGCGGCTCGTCATCGTCTCGACTCTCGTCCAGCTCAAAAAGGTGCTTGCGCATCGCCATGAGCTGCCATTGCTCGAGCGGATCGTTTCCTTCGCCGATACCGGGGATACGCGAATCGAGGGTTTGCTCAGCCTGCCTCAACTCGTGCACGAGGGAGAGCGCTTCAGCGACGAACGCCTCGAGCGCCGGCGTCTCTCGGTAGGTTTTGATGATCTCGCAACGATCATGGTGACCTCCGGGACGACCGGTAAGCCGAAGGGCATTCGCTTCACCCAGCGGAACCTCATTTCCAAACGTTTTGCTCGCGGCTTGGCCCTTCCTGAGATCGGCGATAAGGATGTGTTTCTTGCTTATCTACCACTGTTTCATACCTTCGGGCGCTACCTCGAGCTTCTGGGCAGCATCTTCTGGGGCGCCACTTATGTCTTCATGGAAGATCATTCGCGAGAGGGGCTCGTGCGCGCCTTCAGAGCCTTCGAACCGTCGATTTTCATCTCGATACCGATGAAATGGATTCAGCTCTTTGAAGAAGTCGGGCGTCGCGTCGATCTGGAGGCTGCAGACGACAAGCAGCTTTTCAGCGTCGCGCGCGAGCTCGTCGGCCCGCGGCTTCGCTATGGTCTTTCCGCCGCAGGCTATCTTCCGGCGGAGATCTTTCGCTTCTTCCAGCGGCAGGGTGTGGAGCTGATGAGCGGTTTCGGGATGACCGAGGCAACCGGCGGTATCACGATGACGCCGCCGGGACGGTATCGCGACGATACTCTTGGTGTCGCGCTTCCGGGAATCGAGCTCAAGCTCGATGGCGATGGCGAACTGTTGATGCGGGGACCCTACGTCACCGTGGGTTATGTCAGCGACGACGGCAGCAGCGGACTCGACGAACAGGGCTGGATGCGCAGTGGCGACCTGATGCGCCAGGACGAAACGGGTTATTACATCATCGTCGACCGTAAGAAGGAGATCTACAAGAACATCAAGGGTGAGACGATCGCTCCTCAGCGTATCGAGAACCTCTTCCGTGACTTCGAAGCCGTCTCCCGCGTTTTCCTAGTCGGTGATCACCGCGAGTACAATACTCTGTTAATGGTGCCCAACGCCGACGAGTCCTCGAGCGGGCTCGCGGGCATGAGTGAGGAAGAACGCCAGGCCCATTTTCGTTCACTGGTTGTTTCGGTGAACTCTTTCCTAGCTCCTTTCGAGCGCATCGTCGACTTCGCACTTCTTGAGCGCGACTTCGACGCGGAGCATGTCGAGCTCACGCCCAAGGGAAGCTACCGTCGCAAAAAGATCGCTGAGAATCACCGTAGTGAGATCGATCGCCTCTACCGCCGCACGCGCCTGCGTTTTGAGGAGGCGGGCGTCGAGGTCATTATTCCCAACTGGGTCTATCAGGAGCTCGGCTTGACGGCAACAGATATTCTGCTTGAGGGTGATCGTTTGCGTCGGAGAGAAAGCAAGGCCGCGTTGATCGTGCGTCGCGAGCCCAGCGTGGACGGCGCGTCGCGGCTCAGAATTGGCTCCTGTTTTTATGATTTCTCGGCGCGACGTCTCGACTTCGGTGCGATGATCTCTGCGCCAGCGTTGTGGCTTGGGAACGAGGAGCTTGTGGCTTTCGCCGAGCTCGAGCGGCAAACGAACATCCGCCCGCGCCGCGCGCCGACTGGCATTTCCCAACTTTGCCGCGCTGTCGCCTACAATCCTCAGGTCGATGATGAACGGCGTCTGCGCGATGCGTTCGGTGTGGAGGATGCCGAGCTCGCTGACTTGCACCTCGCCGCAAAGATGCTCGGCGCCCGGGAGGAGAAGAAGGCGCTCGCCGCCGGGCGCGTGCTCGGGCGTGTCGCTTCGTCTCGCCAGGTCGTTGATCGGGGTTTGGCGTTGAGCATCCTGAGGACAGCATACGCCTCTCCCTCGCTCGAGGTGCGCCGGCACAGCTTCGTCGCCCTGCTTCCAGTGGAGGAGACGGCGCTCGTGGCGGGGACTGTACGTCGCTTCCTCGAGGGCGCACCGGATCTGCTCGACGACAGCACGGTCTCGCGTTTGTGCCAGTGCCACCTCTCCGGGGCGGCCATAAGCGCGATTGTGGGTTATCTGGATGGATTGCTCGAAGAGACGGCGGAGCGTGCCGCTGCTGGGGTACGCCGTCGGCGTATCGCCGCCGTGATGGGGCTCATCGCAGACTTTGGAGCAGCGCATCCCGCCGTTTACAAGCGTTTGCGCTGGGCGTTGGCCAGGATGCAAGCCTTCGCTCGCCGGCCGGAGGACCGCGAGACGGCCTATCGTGCGCGAATGACGATGCGTGATGGTTTTCGGCGTTGGCTCGGACCACCGCCGCGCATTGCGGTCGACCCAGAGACAGGCGAGGAGTATCGCTGGGAGGATGTGATCACTTTTGAGGAGGGCATGCTCGAGCAGGACGAGCATCGCCTGCTCGGGCTCTTTCGCGGCACGAGCTTCATCCTCGAGGCGGTCTTCCTTTTTTCCGGCCGGACGATCCAGCTCTCGGATATCCCGCGCGGAGGCATCTGGGTCAGCCTGATCAGCGAAAAGAATGGCAAAGCTGTCTATCGCGTTACCGTTCACACGCGCTTGCAGGGGTCGTACGACATCGCTGTGAACCTCAACCGTGACCTTGATGCGAAGACCGTTGCCGAAGAGATTCTCTGGTTGATAGCTGGCGGGGAAGTGCGCGACGGATTGCGCCTGGTCGAGGATTTCGGGGGCTATTGGCGTCAGTACGACCTGTGGAGCGAGGAGTTCGTGGCAGGCGAGACGGTGGCGCGCTTCATGCGCCGCCTGGGTCGGCAGCACTCCGAGGACGCCCAGGCGCGGCTCAAGGCCATATGGCCTTTCGTCGTCTGGAACGTCGCGGAGGCTTATCTTGATTTCTGGCAGCGCACAGGGCGACGCTTCGCCATTGCTGATCCGGC
>CAYSMT010000180.1:0-6049 GCA_964432135.1 uncultured Acidobacteriota bacterium | reverse complement strand
TTTCGGCTGCCGAAAGAAAGTCGTTGATATCGGCGACGAGCTCGTCTCTACCCATCACGGGACCTCCTCGGCGCCTGCGCTCCGCGCCGGACTGTCCGATTCTAGCTCGGATCGTTCGCCTGACGTCGCGCCCGAGCAGCCGGTGCCAACGGTGGTCAAGAAGCATCCGATGACCCTTGCCGAGCCCTTTTTAAGTGGCATGATGATCAATCCTGAGACGGCAGGAAGAGCGCGCCCAGCCCTTGCCCCGCCGAACGCTCCCCATCAGCCGATGCCGGGAATCCATCCCGACTCGTTTTCTGGAGAATGACCCATGACGACGCCCCCCGTGAAGGCCCGTGGACTCATCGACGTCGAGGACCGCTTCGGCGCTCACAACTACCACCCCCTTGATGTCGTGCTTACGCGAGGAGAGGGATGTCACGTTTGGGACGTCGAGGGGCGCAAGTACCTCGATTGTCTCGCGGCCTACAGCGCCGTCAATCAGGGCCACAACCACCCACGCATCGTCGACGCCCTCGTCCAACAGGCGAAGAAGCTCGCCTTGACCTCCCGAGCGTTTCGCAACGACACCTTTGGCCCTTTCTGCCAGCAGATCTGTGAGCTGACGGGCTTCGAGCAGGTGCTTGCGATGAACTCCGGAGCCGAAGCCGTGGAGACAGCCATCAAGGCCGCGCGGAAATGGGGCTACAAAGTGAAGGGCGTCGAAGCCGACAAAGCAGAAATCATCGTCTTCGAGAACAACTTTCACGGTCGGACGGTCACGATCATCTCCTTCTCCTCCGAAGAGCAGTACAAGGACGGTTTCGGGCCGCTGACGCCGGGCTTCAAGATCTTTCCCTATGGCGATGTCGAAGCCGTCGAGCGCGCCATCACACCGAACACCGTCGCCGTCTTGATGGAGCCTGTCCAAGGCGAGGGCGGGATCATCATTCCCCCTGCTGGCACCCTCCGGCAGCTGCGTGAGCTGTGCACGCGCGAGCGCGTGCTGCTGATCCTTGACGAGATTCAGTCCGGCCTGGGGCGCACCGGCAAGCTCTTTGCCTTCCAACACGAGGAAGGCGTACGACCGGATGGTTTGATTCTCGGCAAGGCGCTCTCCGGTGGGATGTATCCCGTCTCGGCCTTCCTCGCAGACCGCGACATCATGGAGGTCTTCCATCCTGGAGACCACGGATCAACCTATGGTGGAAACCCGCTGGCAGCGGCCGTCGCCAGCGAGGCGTTGCGCGTACTCATCGACGAAAAGCTCGTCGACAATGCCGCCGCCATGGGCCAACGCTTCGCCAGGGGTCTGGAAGGAATTGCCTCGGATGCCATCAAGGAGCTGCGCATCATTGGCCTGTGGATCGGCATCGAGCTCGTTCCGAGCGCGGGCGGCGCAAGGCGCTTCTGCGAAGCGCTCCAAGAGGAAGGCATGCTCTGCAAGGAGACCCACGAGCACACCATCCGCGTCGCCCCGCCCCTCTGTATCACCGCTGAAGAAGTCGACTGGTGCGTTGGCACCCTGCGTCGTGTTTTCGAGCGCCTGAGCCTCTGATCTCGTCGTCCACCGGGTACGACCTGCGCGTCTATCACCGGGCGTGCGTCGCACCCCGATCGAACCCATATTCCTCCCCCGGACTGTGCCGATAATCCGGGAGGAGAGCCTTGTCTGTTGGCGAGTCGTCAGTTTTTTCCATTGCTGTTCTCACAGGATTAATCCTGTTCGCTTCAGTGCCATCATGGGCGCAGGACGAGGCGGAGCTCATCCTCACGGGCGGGCTCGACCGCACGACTCTCGAACGCTCACTGCGACCAAGCGGCACCCGTATTCTCGCCTTTGTGCCGGAGCACGGCGCGGCCCTCGTACGCATCCCGGAGCGCGGGCGCGCTGCCCTGGCGAGAAACCCTCATCTGACCGCATTCAGGCGCGATAGGGATCCCGCGGAGGCGCAAGGAGATCTTCCCGCTCTCGCGACAGCCTGGATGACGCGACACGGCCTGAATGACTCCAAGGAGCAACTCCCTATCGAGGTCGATTCCCTGGCCCCCGACGCCCTCGTCGCCCCAGCCTGGTGGGACGATCAGGACGGCGTGCTCTTGAAAAGTGCCCCGGTCGCTGGCCGACCCCACGGGGCCGACTGGCAGAACACGAGCGAGTATCTCGCGGGACGCATAAGCCTCAACTTGCTGCTGCCCGAGAGCAACGGTTACGTCGATCGCAACAGTGAGGACTGGAGCGAGGCGCTCGAAGCCACCCTGCTCGCGGAGACCCTCGAAGCCGTGAGTGACCTGGCCACGCTCTATCCGGGCTCGGACCTCAGTTTTACCATCCATCTTTACTCGGGACGTACAGATGCTCGCCTCGAAACAAGTTACGAAGCCATCAGCAGGAATGCCGATCCTTCGGGCACGCGCGGCGAGGACAAGTGGACCAAGGAAGTTCTTGCCAAACTGGGCTATCCCGACGGATCGCGACTGACCCGCTCACGTATGCTGGCCGATCAAACCCGCATCAACGACGGTAGCGACTGGGCGGTCAATCTTTTTGTCATCAACTCCTCGAACGATGCCAACGGACGCTTCGCCGACGGACGTTTCGCTTATGCCTGGCTCGGCGGCCCCCACATCGTTCTCACGAGTGACAATAGCAACTGGGGTCTCGCACGCTTCAACTGGGTCTTACGCCACGAGCTGCACCATGCCTTCTTCGCGCTCGACCAGTATGCCTCCTCCCGGTGTACCTGCGGAGCGAGTTCGGGTTACTTGGCTGGGACGAACGACAACTGCGAGAACGGCTGCGGCACGGTCGAGGCTGACGTGATGATCAACAACGTTCTCGCCGCCTCGGAGGCGACGAGGATTCAAGTCGGCAGCTACGACGCCGATCTCGACGGCACTCCTGACCTCCTGTCCTTTCCCCCGGAGGTCAGCCTCGAACCTACTACTCAGCTTTCTTGTGACGGCATCGTGACTCTTTCTGGAACCGCACAGATCCTCGCGCCGGTCAACACAAACCCCGGATACATCACTCCCAGACGCGACATCACCCTACTTCATATCGACGAGGTCCAGCTCCGCGTGGACGGCAGCTTCTGGCAGAGCGGACTCAGCTTCCCGCGAGACGGCGCCTTCGACAGCGTACGAGAGGACTTTGATCTGAGCCTTTCGCTCGAGACGGGACGACATCAGATCGAAGTCCGTGCGGTCGACAACCGTGGCAACATCAGTACCACAGCAAGCCACGCGATCGACATCGCTGAGGCAGCTCAACCGGTCGGCGCTTCGCTGCGCATCGCTTTGACAAACAACGGGCCCACGCTGAGCTGGGACGCCGCGCCAGGCGCCTCGACCTATCTCATTCGGCTATCGACACACCCAGACAAAGTCTCGAATGCGAAGCCCTACATGGAAATTGCGCAAACAAGCTGGTCGGACGCCAATCCCGGCACCGTTTTCTACCGCGTGAGTGCCGTCGATGGCTGTGGGCGAGAATGTCCATGACCCCGTCTCGTCTCAGCGATGGCCGGAGAGGATCTCCTCATGAGCTACAGGGACTCATAGAGACTTGTGACGAGGACGCGCTGATGCGCGTCGTAATATATGTGGGCTGAAATGAAGAAAGCACGTACTCCAACCACGGATCTCCGCCGGGGGCCAGATCACGCGAGGCATCCGGGGGAGACGCGAAGAGTTACGGCAAGCTCTTCCACCCCTGAGTTCCATGGCCAATGCGATCTGGATCTTGCCCGTCGTTCTCTCGGCGGCATCTCGATGTATATGCTGCTTTGCCTTCTCGGCGCTTTCTCTCCAGGCATCGATCTCGGAAGAACACCGGGCATATCGAGCCTGCTTTGGCTAGCGATCACAGTGAGCGTGGCCCGATTGATCTGGTCGACCTGGGGGCATACAAAGATCTACCCGGTGCGACCTTATCTGTGGAAAAGAGGCTTCGTTCTCGGCGCTTTGACGACGGGCGGAAGTTGGGGAGTGATCTGCCTCTTGCTCTTCACCGATCGCGGTTTTTTCCTCTCATCGAACATCTTCATGGTCGCGAGCATGGGCCTGTGCTCAGGCGCGGTCAATACCTTTGCTCCGAGCCGGCGTCTGTCAACCTCGTTCGTGTTCGTGGTCCTTACACCGCTGCTGGTCCTGCCCTTCTCTCGACCTGAGCCCGAGACAAGCCTCATCGCGATTCTGGTGGTCGCCTACCTCACCTTCCTGTGGTTTCAAGCCAAGCATGCCTCGACCAGCTACTGGACAACCCTGCTCGACAAACAGCTTCTCGAAGAACGCGCCAAAGAGCTCGAACGCGCCCGCGCGCAGGCGGAAGCCGCCAGCGCGGCCCGTGGCCAATTCCTTGCCAACATGAGCCACGAGATCCGCACGCCGATGAACGGCGTGCTCGGCATGACGGCGTTGGTTCTCGAGACCAAGCTCAGTGACGAGCAGCGTGAGTACCTTGACATCGTACGTGCTTCGAGCCAGTCGTTGCTGGGCCTGCTCAATGACATCCTCGACTTTTCGAAGATTGAGGCTGGTCGGTTGATCCTCGAAGAACTGGCCTTCGATCCCTGCGCACTTGCCGAAGAAACGCTGCGGCTCTTCCAGGCTCGCGATGCACGGGAGGAGCTGCGCATTGAGCTCGAGATCGATCCAGATCTGCCGCGCCGGGTCATCGGCGACCCCTCCCGGTTGCGGCAGGTGCTGGTCAACCTCCTGGGTAATGCCGTCAAATTCACCGAGCGTGGTTTCGTGTGCCTCGCAGTGCAACGCGACACATCAGGTTCTGACGGCAGGCTGCGCTTCGTCGTGCGCGACACGGGAATCGGCATTCCCGAGCACAAACGCGAAGCCATTTTCGAGCTCTTCGCACAGGCCGACGCGAGCACGACTCGCCGCCATGGGGGTACCGGACTTGGGCTCGCTATCTCCGCCCAGCTCGTACGCATGATGGGCGGGGAGCTTCAGGTTGCTCCGCGCGAAGGAGGCGGAAGCGAGTTCTACTTCACTCTCCCGCTGACCGACCTCCCCGCGATAGCTCCAGCAGACGAGGCCCTGAGTCAAGAGTCGTCCACGCAGCACCAGCAACGCGAGATGCGGCCGCGCCGCATCCTCCTCGCCGAAGATAACCGCGTCAACAGTCTCCTGGTGTGCCGAGCACTCCAAAGACGCGGCCATGAGGTCATCGTAGCCGAGGATGGGTTGCGCGCCGTCGAGCTCTGGCGCGGAGGTGGCTTTGACCTCGTATTGATGGACCTGCAAATGCCGGAGATGGACGGCTTCGAGGCCACGTGCTGCATCCGCGCGGAAGAGGCGGGCGGGGATTCAAGGATCCCGATCATCGCGCTGACCGCCCACGCGCTCGTCGGGGAAGAAACGCGTTGCCTGGAAGCTGGAATGGACGACTTCCTCAGCAAGCCTTTTGACCTGAAACGTCTGATCGAGATGGTGGAATCCCTCAGCGTAAGCGAGGCTCCCGTCAGCTCGCTTCAGCCAACCTGACGGTCCTGCAGCTCCGCTGACTCCTCAAAGAAAGCGTCGTAGTCGGCCAAAGTGCGAATCGGATGTTCCTCCTCGCCAATCAGAAGACGTGCACCCGGGCTTCCCGGATAAGCCATAGCCCGTAGGAAGGCGTCGATCTGCTCGCGTGGCCACCCGGGATCGATGAAACCATCGTGAGGCACCTCATCAAGGTACTCACTGCCTTCCCCCACCTGCGCCCGCGGTTCAGAGCGTCCATCGAGCGCCATATCGACGGCCTCGATCATGCGATTGATGCCTGTTTCGATCAAACGACATCCCAGCAAGTAGGCCGTGTCAGCTTTCTCGATAGGTATCCGTTGCTGGATGAACAGCGGGCCGCTCTGTGGCGCAGCTCCAAGGCCGTACCAGCTCACGCCAGTCTCCACATCGCCGTTGAGCATGGCCCAAGAGACGGGATGCCGACCGCGGTAATCGGGCAGTAGGGAGAGATGCAGCCCGATCCCACCGTGACCCGCCAGCACGAGCAACTCCTCGGGAATGGGTTCGGGGTAGAGCGCCGAAATAACGAGCCCAGGCTTGA
>CAYSMT010000179.1:229-6068 GCA_964432135.1 uncultured Acidobacteriota bacterium | reverse complement strand
ACACGAACATTTCAGCGCCCAGCTCAAGATCAAAGCCGAGGCCGTCGTGGATGCGGAAGATGGTGGGCAAGCGTTGCGCGAGATGGTCGACGCGTTTAGCGCGATCTTTCAGGGTTTTCTTGGCGCTCTGGCAGGTATGTTCTCCAGTACGTCGGCCGAGGGTGACGAGCCTCAGGTGGCTGCTGATGCGGAGCAAGTGGGCAAGGATGAGAGCGCCGTCGCGACGAAGGCAAAGTCAGCGCAGGTCAAGTCGCAGCCCGTGGCAACCCCGGCCCAATCGCGCGAGGTCGCCGAGGAGGCTGCGTCCGCCCCTGTCAAGAAGCCCGAAGAGGCTAAGCAGCCCTCGACTGTCGAGACGCCGGCTCGATCGCCGCTCGAGGGTCTCTTCTCGCGCCTGACAGAACTCTTTGCGGAGTTCAATGCTAATTTGGTGGAGCTACTCAGCCCGCCGGATTCCAAGGTGGATGAGGACGACGAGGCCAAGTCCAACGAGCGCGTCGACAAGGTGTCGATGCGCATATCCTTCCGCTTCCAGGCCCAGTTCAGCTACGAGAAGACCATGGCACTCGGGGCCGGGAAGGAGACGCCGGGTCTGAGCGTCGAGGCTTAGCCTCTCGCTCCACAAGGCAGGCCTGCAGCGGATGCTCACGGGCTCGCATCGAGTTCGAGCCGCATCGTCTCTCCCACCCGGGTCGTGACCTCTCCGGTCCACCTTCGGCCTCCGCCGGCATCGACCCACGCCGTCCAGCGGCCGGGGGGAAGCCCTGCGACGAAGGCTCGACCCCTGGCGAGACGCCATTGCTCGCTCAGATTGCCGAGCCAAGCGATCTCCCGATGCCAGCGGCCGTGCTCATCCACCAAGCGGAGGGTAGCTGCGGCCGGTTCATCGACGAGTTCGGGAACGATGACTTCGAGGCGACTCTCCCCTGGCAGAACAATGGCTGCGGGAGGGCCAGGCGCGTGAACAGGCGTTTCAATGGTTCCTGAGCCAGGGACGCCGAGCACGACGCGCCAGTCCCCTGCAGGAGCCGTCGTGAGGCGGAGGCGGCCGCCTTCTCCCGTGCGGTAGGAGCCCGCGACGATGGGAGCACCCGCTTCGTCGAGTAGCGCTAGGCGCACCTGTTCCGGCACGCCCCCTGAGGCCAGCCGCAGGTCGAGCACGAGGCCCTCGGTGGGATCGATGACGATCTCGAGGGGCTCGCTGTCTCGTCCCTCCACGAGAGTGAGCGGGCGGCTCGTGGCTGCGTAGCCCTTGCGTCGTGTCCGCAGTGTCCACTCGCCAGCGGTCACGTTGCTTACACGGAAGTGGCCATCGAGGTCGCTTGTCGCCCCATGGCCGGAAAAGGCGGCCATCCCTTCCGCGTCACCGGAAGCGGGGAGTAGCGACACGGACACACCGGGAACGGGGGCGTGGTCGAAAGCATCGACGACGCGACCCGCCACGGACGCGAGCGGGATCTCGATCTCTATCTCGCGGCTCGATTGGATCTCAACCGATTCTTCGTAGCTCAGCCCCGAGGACCATTGCCTGAGTTCCAGCTCGTAGGAGCCGGGCTCGATCTCGGAGATGGCGAAGCGGCCATTCCCATCGGTGCGGGCCCAGCCGCCTTGCGCTCCGTCGTCGCGCTTGAGGTTAACGATGGCATCATCGAGCGCTGCTCCATGTATGAGCGCGCGTCCCGAGAGGGTAAAGCCCCCACCGAACTCGAGAGTGACCGTTGCGGGGGCGCCGAGACCGACCTTGACTTGTGCATGGGCCCTGCGGCCCCGGGAATCGACGCTGGCCTCGATGGACCAACGCCCTGGTGCGAGATCCGAGATGATGAAGCGGCCTTCGTGGTCCACGCCAGCTCCTGCGATGCTGTCGCCACGTTCTGGAAAAGCGACGACGCGAAGCTTGGCGAACAACGGCTCTTCGAGACCGGTGATCCGGCCCTCGATGCTTCCTCCGCGGGAGAGCTGCAGCTCGAGATCGAGCCGGTCTTCGCCCTTCACGGTGACGGTCGCAGCTTCGAGAGGGGCCGCATAGCCTTCACGACTCACGCGGGCGAGGTAGGCTCCATCGCGGATACCTTCGAGGCGGAAGCTTCCCGCGGTGTCGCTGATGGTCTCGGCGCCGCCCCAAGGCCGCGCCGCGGGAGCAAGACGCACAAAGGCACCTTCTATCGGCGCGCCTCCATCGTCGATGACGCGTCCCGCGATCGCGTGACCTCCGGGAAACTGCATCTCGAGTTCGTTGGCACCCTCGCGCAGCTCGATCTCACGGACCGCACGCAGGCCGTCGTCGAGAGTAGCTTCGATCGACACGATGCCCGGTGTCAGGCTGTCGAGCAGGTAGCGTCCGTCGCCATCGCTGCGAGACCCATTCAACGGCATGGGGTCGGCATCCTGGATCACGGGGGCGATGCGTGCTCCGATGGCGGGACGCCCGTCCGGGAGCAGAATTCGACCGGCGAGGTACGCGCCTTGCTCTAGAGTGAGTTCGATGTCCTCAAGATCTTTTCCCGCGATCAGTTCGAGGTCGGTGCGTGTTGCCTCTTGCATTCCGGGAGCGGCGGCTCCCAGAGAGATCTTGCCCGGTTCGAGCCCTTCGAAGACGAAGCGACCATCCGCGTCACAGCTGGCGCCTTCGAGCATTTTCATCATCATTACGTTGCCACCCATCTTCATGCTCGCCGTGCGGGTCAAGGTGACTTGCGCCGAGGGGAGCGGCTGCCCCTCGGTGTCGATCACAAGGCCTGAGACCTTCAAAGAGGGCACGAGAGTGAAGGTCAGGGCCTGCTCGATCGGTAACGCCACGCTGCGCTGCGTGGCCGCGATGTAGCCGCCACGCTCGGCCGTGATGTCGACTTGCTCGCCAGGAGTCAAGTCATCGATCCGGAAGAAGCCATCGGGGCCGCTGAGGGCGTCCGCTTCACCCATTGATACGCTCCCTCCCATCACGAACTGCACAGTGTTGGTCTTCGACAAGCTGATCGTGGCGCCCTCGATGGCTTCGCCAGCTTCGTCGAATACCCAGCCCGTAAGTGGCGTGCCGGGTTGCAGCGCGACGGGCTCGAGCACGAGCGGGGCATTATCCGGATCGATGGCGATGCCGGGTACCGTCTTCGTCGCGAAGCCCCGGTGGGAGGCCTCGAGGTCGAAGCGTCGGGCCCGTAACCCCTCGAAGGAGAAGTGTCCTCCTTGATCCGAGATAGTGACGGCGGCCGGTTTCGTAACGTCGCCGGGCATGAAGACGGATATGCTGCGGCGGGCCTGCGCGGGAATCAAGCGTAGCGCGGCTTCCGCGAGAGGGCGGCCCTCACTGTCGGTCACGAGCCCGCGCGCTTTCAGCCCGGGCTCGAGGGTCAGATTGACCTCCTTGCGGAGCTCGTAAGGGGTGAGCTTCGCCAGCGTCTGCTCCGTCGGAGCAAAGCCTTGCATCCGCGAGATCAGCCGCCAATTCCTCGCTGGATCGATGGGGCCGAGGTGGTAGTATCCATCCCGTCCGGCCACGGTCTCGGTGGGTTGTGCTGGACCGCCGATCTCGATCCTTGTCATGCTGTTGTGCGATCGATGGATCTCGAGAGCCACCGTCGCGCCGGGCAGCGGTCGTCCCGCGGTGTCGGAGATGCGACCCGTGATGACGGCACCAGGAATCAGCGCGAGGGTTGGCGGGATCGCATGTCCTGGTGTGAGTTCCGCCCGGGTATTGGGGAGGTAGCCCGGTGCGCCCGCGCGCAGCGTGAGATGGCTTTCGCGCTGAAGTAGGAGGCGATAACGTCCTCCCGCGTCGACCTGAGCAGCTTGGGAAGGTGAGTGGTCCACCCAGACGACACTGCCTTCGATCCCCTGGCGGGTCTCGGCGTCTATGACGCGTCCCACGATTTCCTCGAGTCCGGGAAGCTCGAGCGACGCGATTTTTCTGTTCGCAGACGGGGGGAGACGGGTTTCGACGAAGCCCTGGGTCGCCGAGTCGACTCGAACAGCGATCTCCTCCGTCCCGCCAGGAACGCTCACCGTCCCGTCCTTTCCGCTACGTCCGACCAGGTGCCGTGCTTTCGTGAGTCGAACGACGGCGCCTTCGACGGCTTCTCCCTGCCTGTCGATGATCTTCAAGACACGCTTCGGCGAACGCACAAGACGCAGCACGGCGACATTTCCGCGCAGGCGCCGGGTCAAAGCGACGGCATAGCCGGTTGCCGAGGCGCTCAGCCAGCTGTCCTCCCCACGTGCTCGCGGGAGATGCGCTCGCCCATCTTCGTCGCTGTACGCGTAGCGTGGCGGGTGTGTCCAAGAAGGCTGTGAGTCAAAGCGGATGCGGCCTTCAGCCCTGCCGAGCTGAACTCGCGCTCCGGCGACGGGCACTCCCTCTTCGTCGACGACGCGCACTTCGAGACCGTGATCCTCAACGAGCGTCAAAGCGTCGAGCTCGAGCGCTTCGACGAGAGGCGTCAGTAGGCGTTCCGAGGGGACGAAGCCTTCGGCATGGACGCGGATAGCCCAAATGCCCGCGGAGGGAGCGGAAAGCGCGAAACGACCCTCTTGATCACTGTGGGCGATGGCGACGGCTGCAGATCCTTCAGGAGCGGTGGGCGTCGGCGCCTCAACGAGGCGGAGCTCCACTCCTGCGAGGGGAATGCCTCCCGGTGCGAGCAATTGGCCAGATGCCATCACCGGTGCACCGAGGCATGGCGCGAAAGACGCGACAAAAATGAGGATGATCAAGGGAATCGTACGGAGCTGCGGCATAGAACCTCCCCGAGACGGATAGCGAGCGCAGGATTGTAGATCGCTCGTGGTGGCCAACCAGCAAGCATTGTGCCACGCGTGTCGTGTACTTTTGCCGTGATGTGTCTCGGAAGTAGGGATGTTCGCTTCGGCCTTGTCTCATTTCGGGTGCGGACACCCCATATGGGATGGCGTGGACTTCGCATCGCCGGTGCTCTACACGTTGCACACGCTCCGCGGGTGGAATCGGCCCAGGGGGGGAAGGCGGGACGGGGACGCGCTATGCTGTGCGTGAGAGCGCCACGTTTGAGCGCTTCGGAGAGGAGGTCATGGGCATGCCTCGAATCGTCGTGTGTCACGGGTGTCGTCTTGTGGCACCACTGGTGCCAGGACAAGCTGTATGGGCCTTGCTTCTGCTTGTCGTTGCGGCCGCGGCATGTGGCAGAGCTGCGGAGACGCCCGGTCCGGCGCCGGCTCTGAGCTTCCTCGATAGGGATCAGATCGAGACCCAGCGGACCCGTAAGGACGAGGACTACCGCCTTTCCGAGGACTCTCCGATTCCGCCCGAGCAGCGGGAGAGCTTCACGGGGCTCGAGTACTACGACTTCGACCCCGAGCTGCGTTTCATCGTTCATCTTGAGCGCTACGACGAGCCGAAGCCTTTCACGATCATCAGCACTCAAGGCAAGGAGCGCCCGGCGGTCAAACTCGGTTACCTGAGCTTCTCCTACGGTGGTCAGGACAATCGTCTTGAGGTCTACAGCCTGCGAGATCTCTCCGCAGAGCATTGGGATGCACTCTTCCTACCTTTCAAAGATGCGACGACAGGAAGCGAGACTTACGGCGCGGGCCGCTACGTCGAACTCGCCAAGGGCGTCGATGACTGGTATCTTCTCGACTTCAACACGGCATACAACCCGCTGTGTGCCTACGGGCGCACGGTCTATCGCTGCCCCAGCACGCCGGCCGAGAACCGTCTGAAGGTGGCCATCCGCGCCGGCGAACGGGGTTTTTCCCACGCCGCGGAGCCCAGGTCGGAGGTGGAGCCGGCACCTGAGGCTGGTGGGCAGTCCTAGGAGGCAGGAGCGATATGGTACCGGATAGGCTCTTCGTTTTCGGCTATGTGGGC
>CAYSMT010000179.1:0-219 GCA_964432135.1 uncultured Acidobacteriota bacterium | reverse complement strand
CGGAGAAGACCATCGAGTCCGCGGCACGGATGAGCCTCGCGGAGCTCTACCGCAAGGAGGGCGAGAACGGTTTCCGGCAGCGCGAGCGCCGGGCACTGGTCTCCATCGCGACGGGGCCCCCGGGGATTATGCTTCTTGGGGCGGGCACCTTCCTCGACCGGGGCAACCGCCAGACCATGCGTCGCGAGGGGATCACGGTCTTCGTGGATGCCACCCTCG
>CAYSMT010000178.1:0-6069 GCA_964432135.1 uncultured Acidobacteriota bacterium | reverse complement strand
CTTCGTTCCCTATGGTGCGTTGCGCAAGCAGGCCGAGCGGGAACAATCGGCCTACTCCTTCGAGGAAGTCGCGATTGACGAGCATCGGACGGCATTCAACTTTGCCGAGGCGGAGGCTCTGCGCCTGCTCGAGCGTGAAAAGCCGGGTGAGCAGGAGGGTGAGGCTTCGCCGCTGCTGATCCCGGCCTATGAGCGCGTGCTTGAGGCTTCGCATCTATTCAATCTCCTTGACGCCCGTGCTGCTCTCTCGGTCACGGAGCGACAGGGCATGATCCAGCGCATTCGCCGTCTGGCCGTGCGCTGCGCGAGGAGTTGGATTGCGCGAGAGGCCGCAACGGGGCAGGAGGTGGGCTCGTGAGTGCGCGTGAGACATTGCTGCTCGAGCTCGGTTGCGAGGAGATTCCTGCGCGCATGCTACCAGCCGCGACACATGCCTTGGCTGAAGTGCTCGTGCGCTTGCTCGACAAGGCAGGCCTGGCCCATGGCTCGCCCATGCTCTACTGGTCGCCGCGGCGCCTTGCCGTGCGCATTCCCGAGACGCAGACCGCCAGCCAAGAGCGCGAAGATACGCTGCTCGGCCCTCCAGCTCGTGCGGCCTGGGATGCCGAGGGTCGGCCGACCCGAGCCGCGGAAGGCTTCGCACGCAAGCAAGGGGTCGAGGCCTCGACGCTCCGCCGCGTGGAAACAGATAAGGGCAGCTACGCGGCAGCCGTCGTGACGCGTCCCCGGCGTGGCTTGGGCGAGCTCCTTGCTCCCGGGTTTGAAAAGGCGGTGCGGGCGATCTCCTTCCCGAAGACGATGCGCTGGGGCGAAGGTCTCGGCCCCTTCGTGCGTCCTGTCCATTGGCTGCTTGCGTTGGCCGGCGAGGAGTTGCTCGATCTGTCCCTCTTCGGTGTCACGGCCTCCCGCCAGACGCGCGCGCATCGTGCCCTGTCGCCGGAGCCGATCACGATCCCCTCGGCCGAGCTCTGGGAGATGCGGCTCGCGGAGGCGGGTGTTGTCGTCGACCCCGCTGTGCGCCGGCACCGGCTTCATGAAGCGCTACGCGCACGGGCAGCTGAGCTTGGTGGGGAGCTTCGGGAAGATGAGCTTTTGCTCGTCGAGTCGGCGGACATGGTCGAGCTACCCGCCGCGATCGCGGGAAGCTTCGAGCAGAAGTTCGTTGACGAGCTTCCCGAGGAGGTTCTGCAGACCTGTCTCAAACACCACCAGAAGGCCTTTTCGCTTGCCAAAGATGGCGTCGCTCTGGCCGCTTTCGCTGTCGCGGTCAACATGCCCGAGGATCCGGAAGGGCATATCCGGCGCGGGCACGAGTGGGTCAACTCGGGACGTTTGGAAGACGCGCTCTTCTTTTGGCGAGAGGATCGAAAACGCCCGCTGGAGAGTCGGGCAGCACAGCTTGCCGAGGTCGTTTTTCAGGCCGAACTCGGCAGCTACGCGGCAAAGTCGTCGCGTCTCGCGCGTCTGG
Organism: uncultured Acidobacteriota bacterium; assembly: GCA_964432135.1. Taxonomy (GTDB): domain Bacteria; phylum Acidobacteriota; class Polarisedimenticolia; order J045; family J045; genus JANTFM01. The sequence goes on along the minus strand of CAYSMT010000178.1, from coordinate 4,601 downwards.
CATGCACGCTCGGAAAAGGGAGAGGGTTCTCGGCAAGTGAGCTCGCGGATCTCGAGCACGCGGCGCGGCTTTCCCGTTGCGACCTCGTCAGCGGTCTCGTCGGGGAGTTTCCTGAGCTGCAGGGCGTTGCCGGTGGGTTGCTCGGGCGGGCGGATGGCCTGCCGGAGGCCGTTTGTGAGGCGATCTATTCTTTCTACCGGCCCTCTTCGGCGGAAGATGCTCTTCCCGATGGTGAGGCGGGACGCTTGCTAGGCCTCGCTGATCGTTTGGACACTCTTGCCGGTGGCTTTGCGGTCGGCCTCGAGCCTTCGGGAAGCAAGGACCCCTTCGCGTTGCGGCGCGCCGGGATGGGTGCTGTGCGGCTCGCGGCGGCTTGCGACATCGACTTGCGTGCGGCCCTTGACGAAGCGTTGCGGGGCTACATTGATGAGGAGGGTGGGCCGGTGCTGGGGGAGCGGGCAGAGAAGGTCCGGCCGCGGCTCGTTTCTTTCTTGCTCGAGCGTTTTGGGGCTCTCGCGGAACGGGAGGGTGCTCGTTACGACGAGGTGAACGCGTTGCGTTCTCCAGCGGCGGAGCGCTTCTTACCCGGCGATCTACTCGAGCGTGCGCGCGCCCTGCGGCGCTTTCGGGAAAAGGAGGATTTCCTCGCCCTGGCCAGTGCGGCCAAGCGCGTGCGTAACATCCTTGTGCAGGCTGCCGCGCGCGGCGACGCCGTCGTGGCGGGACAGGGCTCCGAAGCCCTCGCCGAGCCGGCGGAGAAGGAGCTGGCTTCGCTGCTGAGTCGTTGCGAGAAAGAAGTCGCCAGCATGCGCGCCGCGGCACGTTACACCGATGCGTTGGGAGCGCTGGCCGCGCTGCGCCCCGCGGTGGACCGTTTCTTCGAAGAAATACTCGTGATGGATGAAGATGCCACGCTGCGGAGCGCGCGCCTCGGGTTGTTAGCGGTCTTCGACCTTCTGGCTCAGGGGATCGTGGATCTCTCGGAGCTGGTTGTCGAAGGGCATGGATAGGGCATTGTTGGTGAGGCCAGCGGGCGATCAGGAGATCGTGAACGGCTCGTGAGGTCTGAGATGGCAGAAGTAGATGTAACAGGGTGGAGGAAAGCACTCGTCTCCGCTGATAGAGTTCACCAAGGCGAAAAGGTGAAGGAGTCGTAAATGTCTGACAAATGGATCTACTTTTTTGGTGGTGGTTCGGCGGAAGGTTCGGCTGAGATGCGTGAGCTTCTCGGGGGAAAGGGAGCCAATCTGGCCGAAATGGCGCGCTTGGGTTTGCCAGTGCCTCCGGGCTTCACGCTGACGACAGAGGTGAGCAATCATTTCAGCGCTCATGATGGGACTTTTCCCGAGGCGCTCGACGCGCAGCTCGAGGAGATGCTCACGCGGCTGGAGCGAGCGATGGAACGGCGCTTCGGGGATGCGGAGAACCCGCTTCTCGTGTCTGTGCGTTCTGGCGCGCGCGCTTCGATGCCGGGCATGATGGATACCGTGCTTAACCTCGGTTTGAACGAGACAACGGTCGCGGGGCTCGCGCGCGCTTCGGGCAGCCCACGCTTTGCTTGGGACGCCTATCGACGTTTCGTATCGATGTACGGGGACGTGGTCCTCGAACTCAAGCCCGCCTCGAAGAAAGAAAGAGATCCTTTCGAGCTCAAACTGGAGGCGATGAAGCGCCATCGCGGTGTCGAGTTCGACACCGATCTAAGTGCAGAGGATCTCGAGGAGCTCGTGGGGCAGTTCAAAGCTCTCGTGCTCGATCGCACGGGGCATGCCTTCCCCGAGGATCCGAAGGAACAGCTCTGGGGCGCCATCGCGGCCGTCTTCCGCTCTTGGGATAATCCCCGCGCAGCCGAGTACCGGCGGATGTATCACATTCCCGCGACTTGGGGCACGGCGGTCAACGTCCAGGCCATGGTCTACGGCAACTTGGGTGAGGACTGCGCCACAGGCGTCGCCTTCACGCGGGATCCCGCGACGGGCGAGCGGCGTATTTTTGGCGAGTATCTCGTCAACGCTCAAGGCGAGGATGTCGTGGCTGGGACGAGAACGCCTCAGCCGATCAGCATCGCGCAGAAGGACCCAGCCCAGCCGGAGCAGAAGGCCTTCGAGGAACTCATGCCCGAGGCCTATCAGCAGTTCCTCAAGATCACCTCTCGTTTGGAGGCGCACTATCGGGACATGCAGGACGTCGAGTTTACGGTCGAGCGGGGACGTTTTTTCATGTTGCAGACCCGTAACGGCAAGCGCACCGGCCCGGCGGCCATCCGGATCGCGACCGAGATGGTCGATGAGGGTCTGATCGATGAGCGGACCGCCGTGACTCGTATCGAGGCCGATGCGATGGAGCACCTGCTCGCGCCCGTGTTCTCTCCTTCCGAGCTGGCAAAGGCACAGACCGATGGGCGTCTCCTTGCTGTGGGTCTGCCCGCCGGTCCCGGCGCTGCAGCCGGTGCGGTCGTCTTCCATGCAGAGGATGCGAAACTGGCAGGTGGCCGCGGAGAGGCCGTCGTCCTCGTGCGGATCGAAACCTCACCCGAAGATGTCGGAGGCATGGAGGCGGCGCGAGGTATCCTCACGGCTCGTGGCGGAATGACCTCCCACGCGGCTCTCGTCGCTCGTCAGCGAGGAAAACCCTGCATCGTTGGCTGCGGAGCTGTAGAGATCGACTACGAGGCCGGTGAGATGCATGTCGGTGGACGGGTCATCAAGCAGGGAGAGTGGATCAGTATCGATGGAACGACAGGAAAGCTCTACGCGGGTGAGATGGCGGCGAAGCCTTCGGAGGTTGTTGAGGTCGTGATCGACAAGACCCGGGACGCCTCCACGAGTGAAGTTGCGCAGCGTTATTTGCGCCTGCTCTCTTGGGCCGATGCCCACCGTCGCCTCGGCGTGCGCACGAACGCGGACACCCCCGAGCAGTCGGCTGACGCGATCTCCCTCGGAGCGGAGGGTATCGGTCTGACGCGTACGGAGCACATGTTCTTTGAAGGCCAGCGCATCACGGCTGTGCGTAAGATGATCATGGCCGACGATCTGGAGGGTCGAAGGGCAGCGCTCGCGGAGATCCTCCCCATGCAGCGGGAAGACTTCGAGGGAATCTTCCGGGCCATGCGGGAGCGTCCTGTCACGATTCGGCTGCTTGATCCGCCGCTGCATGAGTTCTTGCCGCACAGCGAAGAAGAGATCGCCGAGTTGGCAGGAGAGATCGGCGTGTCGGTAGAGACTCTCGTTGCCAAGCTGGCCTCCCTCGCAGAGTCCAATCCCATGCTCGGTCATCGAGGTTGTCGCCTTGGTATCTTCTATCCCGAGATCACCGAGATGCAGGCGCGAGCCATTCTCGAGGCAGCGCTGGTCGTCAAGCGGGAGGGTATCGAGCTTCGACCGGAGATCATGGTCCCGCTCGTCGGCTCGAAGAGCGAGCTCGAAGAGCAGCGCGCCGTCGTGGAGCGGGTTGCCGAGAAGGTCTTCGAGGAACAGGGGGCGCGGGTCGACTACCTGGTGGGTACGATGATCGAGCTTCCTCGCGCCGCGCTGACGGCGGACGAGATCGCGCAGGTCGCGGATTTCTTCTCCTTTGGAACCAACGACCTCACACAGACGACCTTTGGTTTGTCTCGCGACGATGCGGGCAAGTTCTTGCCCTATTATATCGAGACGGGCATTCTCCCGGCCGATCCTTTCCAGACGCTCGACATCGCCGGCGTCGGCCAATTGCTGCGCATGGGAACCGAGAAGGGACGCAGCGCTCGGCCGGGGTTGAAGGTTGGTATCTGCGGCGAGCACGGTGGTGACCCACGCTCCATTGCGTTCGCCCACGAGGTAGGTCTGGACTACGTTTCCTGTTCACCGCGACGCGTGCCGGTCGCGCGGATCGCCGCCGCCCAGGCCGCGATCGGCGAGAGCCACAACTAGCATCGCTCTTCCTGCGGGCCGGGGCAGACGTCCCGGCCCGACGAGTTCTGGCGCTGAGCTATGAAAAAAACCTTCGTTCTCGATACCAACGTTCTGCTGCACAATCCTGAGAGCCTCTTTCGCTTCGCGGACAACGATGTCGTGATTCCTATCGCTGTGATCGAAGAGATCGACCGCTTCAAAAAGGAGCTGACCGAGGTCGGACGCAACGCCCGGCAGGTCTCTCGTCATCTCGACCGTCTTCGCATGAGTGGTACGCTGACGGAAGGTGTGCCCACGGAGCAGGGAGGCTCGGTGCGGATTCACCTCGGTGTGCTCACGCCGCCGAGCTTTCCCTTCATGGAGAACAAGAGTGCGGACATCCGCATTCTGGCACTGGCCTGGGAGCTGTCGACGGAAAGTCCTCCCGTGCTCTTCATCACCAAGGACACGAATCTGCGGATCAAGGCGGACGCTGTGGGTGTTCATGCATCGGACTACAAGGAGGCCGATGGCATCGTTGATTCAGGCGTTCATTCCTATCACGAGATCGAAGCCTCGAAGGAAATGCTCGACCGGCTCTACGCGGAAGGGGAAGTCTCTCTGCACGATCTCTCCGCCAATGAGGTGGAGCCCAATGGCTGTGTCTTGCTTCGGAATGAAGGAAACCCCAAGCACACGGCGCTCGCGCGCCGGCATGGAGAGCAAGAG
>CAYSMT010000177.1:0-6092 GCA_964432135.1 uncultured Acidobacteriota bacterium | reverse complement strand
GAGAAGATCACCAGTCCAGAGGCAGGGTCCGACAACGCGTCGGTGGAGAGCACGCAGCTCTTCCCACGCACGGTCGTTTGGTGGCCCTACACGACGGGACCGAGCTACGGCCAGGTCTCATACGAAGTGGAACGCGACCCGGCCACACTGCGTCTCGGTGTGGGCAGCTTCCGCATCGGCGAGCAACTCGCCATCCCCGCGGAGCTCACCAACGGCCTCCGCTTCGCTGACGGTCAGGCCCAGTATTTCCTGGCGCAGTTGCGGCCATCGGCATTGAATACCGCCTTCGCGGAGACCCTCGCTTCTCAGGGTGCCGAGATCGTGGCGACGCTGCCCGTCAACGGCATCGTGCTACGTCTGGACAAGGTGGCCTACGACATGGTGTCGAGCTCCCCTTTGATCCAGTACCTCGAACCCTACCACGCGGCCTATAAGCTCGACCCGAACATCGGGCACACGGCTCAGATCACAGCCGAAGCCGCCGCCTCTCCAAACTTCAATCTCACGCTGACCCTCTTCGCAGGCGAGCCGACCGCCGCGACCGCCGAGACTCTCAAAGCCCTCGGCGTGACGGTGCGCAACACCTACGAAGGGCATGACCGTGTTCCCGGGCAACTCCGGGTCACAGCCCACGCGAGCAAGATTCCCGCGATCGCGCAAATCGAGTCGGTCTTCTCGATTTACGAAGAAAGCCCGACCCTCCTACTGAGCGACGGCGCGCTTTACATGCAGAGCCAGAACGCCCTCGTCGGTGACTACCCCTTCTGGAAGGTCGGTCTCGATGGCGATGGTGAGCTTGTGCACGTGACCGACTCCGGCATGTCGGTCGATGCGGGAGACTTCGCCCATACGCGCGGCGCCTCGGGTTGGAACAGCAGCACCTGCCACGTTTCCAGTGATCACCGCAAGGTCAAGTGCTACCAGTCGGCCTCCAAGGTCGGCGGCAACGGTGACCTCAGCGCCTGCGACTCGGCGAGTTCTGGCCAGAAGACTCACGGCCAAGTCGTCTCCGGCATCGCGGTCGGCAACGCCACCCGCGGAAAGGTACCTGCCGGCGAAGCACCAAGCCCCACGGACATGGAAGCCTCGGAGTACTGGGGCTACGACGAGTCGCCTCAGGTGCCCAAGCCCGACTACGGCGCGGGTTTCTTTAAAGAAGACAACAATCCCAACGGCCTGTTCTCCGAGCTGCAAGACACCGGCTTTGATGGCATCGCCAAGGGTGCCCGGCTCGTTTTCTACGACGCTAACGCCGGCTGCCCCGAAGGCGAAGGCCTATCCGCGGGATCGAGCACCCAGAACCTGACGGTGCCGTGGAACGAGCACCGCGCCTTCATCCATAACTTCTCCTTTGACACGGAGACCGCAAACCCACAAACGCAGGATCCCGACTACAACGCGGCTTCTGCTTCCGACCAAGAAATCTTCTCCAACCAGATTCACGTCTCCGTACGCGCTGCCGGTAACCGCGGTGCGCGCCTGTTCAGCGGCACCTCGGCGAATCCCGGCAACATCGGCAATGCCGCAAGCTGCAAGAACTGCATCGTCGTCGGCGCCTCCACGGGTGTCCGCGGCGGCATCTGGAGCTTCTCCGCCGAAGGCCCCGCAAGCAGCGTACGCAAGCGCGTCGCTCCGCTGATCATGGCCGAGGGTTGGGACCTCGCCTGTCGCTCGGAAGATAACAGCACCGAGGATCAGACCGGCGCGGCGACCTGCCTGCTCGCAAAGGAAACGGGAACCTCGTTCTCCTCGCCGAACGTCGCGGGAGCAGCGGCGGTGATCCACGAGTACTTCCGCCGTGGCTTCTATCCCGACGGAACGGCTAGCTCGGACGCATCTGATCAAGTCACCGCCATCTCGTCGAGCCTCGTCAAGGCCTTGATGATCGCAGGCACAAAGCCCTTGGCTGATAACCTGCGCGGTATTCCAGACGGACGCTTCAACAACGTCTGGGGCTATGGACAGCTCTTCCTCACGCGCGCTTTGCCGCTGGCGGACTACCCGACCGAGACGGTGAGCGGGCTCATCGTGCACGACCTTCCCGGCGACCTCGACCTCGACGGAACGGTCGATGGTGCGAGCCATCTCAGCATGGCCGCGACGATGTCCACCACGCCAAACCATGTCGAGTCCGCCGAGTTCCAGGTTCTCTCCGCTGACGAGGACCTCGCCGTTGTCCTCGCATGGCACGACGACGGCAACACGGCCGCCGTGGCCAACAACCTCGACCTCGAGCTGCGTTACTGCGGCCCAGACGGCACCTGCGGCAACAGCGACGACTGGCTCTACCAGGGCAACGCCTTCAGTGAGTTCCCTGACCGCAACCCCAATAACACTCGCGATCTCGATGGCGATGGGAATCCAGAAGGCTGGAACTACACCATTCCCAAGGACATGGTGACCTCGGCCAGCCAAAACTACGACAATTGGCGTGATGACGAGAACAATACCGAAGCCATCTTCGTGCCGACAAAAAACAACACCAAGACCGGCTTCCATACCCTCAAAACAGGGACTTGGCAGGTCGCCGTGGTTCGCCGCGACGGACCGACCGCTGTCCACTACTCGCTAGCCATTGCGGGCCCGGTGGCTGCCGACTCCACGGTGCGTCTCGACCAAAACCCCGTCGTCTGCAACGGCGCGGAGCGGGTCGTCGTCTCCGAGGTTGATCGGGGTGAGGACACGGGCTGCACCGAGTCCAACTGCCCGCCGAGCACGATCAGCAGTCGAACTGTCGTCCGCGTCTACAACGCGAGCAACACCCTCGTCGACACCGAGTCGAATATCGCCTTCACGCAGGATCCGGGCACGCTCAAGTTCCAGTCGACCAAGCGTCTGCCCCTGACCCGCTTCCTCTCTTCGCCGGCCAACAACGATGGGATGCTCTCTATCGATGACGGCTACCGCATCGAGGCGACCTACAGTGATTCGACAGGTTCGAGCACGGTCGACCGCGTCTCGAACGCACAGGTCGATTGCTCTCCCGAGCTCGATGTCAGCCTGATCAGCCAGCTCGGTAAAGACCTGCCCTTCACGCTGATCGGCGGATGCGACAACGACAACTACCTCGACGCAAACGAGACCTTCTCTCTGTCGGTCTCCTTCGTCAACGTCGATCCGAACGACCTCGTTCAGGCCCAGCTACGCATGCAAGTGTGCGACAACACCAATGGCCAACGAGATCCCGAAAAAGACGGCTGCACGCCGGTCTCTTACATCACGGTCCACGATGCGACGCAGGAGCTCGGCTTCCTGCCAGCGCAGACCCAGCAGCTGACACGCTTCGACTTCACGGTCACAGGAACACCGCCAGCTCGTAATATGGTCGATATCGACGTCTGCCTCTCGGGCTCCGTCACCGGCCAGCAGGTCGAGGACTGTGTCACCTTCACCATGCTCGCGCAGGCGGATGACGAGAAGCACTTCTACATCTCCGACTGCCCCAACGGCTGCGAAGCGAACTACGATGTCAACAACGACGAAAAGTACGAGGAAAGCGTCGCTCGCAACCCCTTCGACCCGATCGATATCATCCATCAGGGGCTGGATGAAACGATCAGCTATGAGGCGCTTACGAGCAGCCCGGATGAAGATAACGACGGCACGAACGACTGCCAGCAGTCGGGCTCGCAGTTCGGTGGCTGGAGCAACAGCTACACTTGCGGCAATCCCAGTTTCACCGGTCCGTGGAACTTCGATAGCGACCGCGAAGGCTTCACTTCCGGTCTGAGTTCGAACTCCAAGGCCCCCTCCTCCACCATCGTGCTCTGGAGTGAGGATCGCAACTGGGATGACTTCCTCGACAACAACGAGGACGCCAACGGCAACTTCACCCTAGACCACAACTGGGGCACCGGAGGAGGTTGCGGCTGGCTCTCTAACGACGTGGGCTCCGGCCCCGGTGGTGTCTGGCATACAGGAGTCATCGGCAACTGGAACAGCACCCACCAAACCAGCGTTTGCCGTCCCAACGACAGCATCTGCGAGCAGTACAAGGTCTTCACGAGCACGGAGGGTAAGTACCTCTGGTTCGAGATGCTGCACACGCCGGTCATCCACCCGGTTCACTTTGGCACTCACCCCGACGGCTACGACTGGACGACTCAAATCCTCGATTGGTCTTGGGGCATGCAGTGGGACACCAAACCAGGCGCCTCCTGGACCTGGGAGTTCGATCTCAACACGAACGACAACCAACAGAAGACAGGTGACACGATCATCCACGGCGACATCCGCGGCGGAAGGCTGGGGCTCGTCAGTGGTGGTCAGTGGGACATCTACGATGGTGGCCTCGCCTTCGCGGCGACGGATACCAACACGGGCAATGAGAAGATCGGCAGCATCGGTGGAAACCGTTCGGGTCATCGCGGCTGCTGGTTCAACGATCTCAAGTCCATCAAAGAAGGGGAGATGACGGCCGCAGACCGCGCCGTTAACACCTCCCAACCTTGGGATGACGACTGCGACAACGAGTTCAACCTCGGCTCGGATGGTTGTCCGGGGACCTGTGGTGTCGATGACGACGGCAACGGCGTGATCGATGACGTCGCAGAAATCTGCCCCTGTAAGCGCTGTTCAGGCGGGCCTCGCAACAACCAGGGCTGCTTCGGCACTCAGTTCTGTAATCCCAACGGTGGTCGCTCGAACCTCTGCTTGCTTTCCGTGAACACGCAGGGGCGCCCCACCCCCTACGGGGATGACAGCTGCGGCGACGGATCTACAGACGAAGGCGTCTTCTCCCGCTTCGGCACCAACATCGTCCAATCAACGGGACGTGGTGAACGCGGCACCCGCAACGGCTCTCCAGAGCTCGTTAATGGTGTCGGTCGGGGCGGACGTCCCGTCGGTGACATGGCGTGGAACACCCTCGAGGACTTCTACGGCCCGGCAGGTGACTCCTGGGTCGGCGAGCTTGGTTTCGTCGTCTTCGAGCGGGCTGCGGGTAAGTACGAGCAGTCCTACGGTGTCGCGATGGACGCCATGGTTCTCGAATGGGTCGAGACCCACCCAGATGTCCAGACGACCGCCGATGTGTGCTACACCGGTGGTGGCGCTCCCTCTACCTTCGAAGGCCGGTGTGCGGTCGTCGCCTTGGGAGAAACAGCCAACACCTTTGACGGCGACAGCCTCATTGCCGTCGCAGTCACCGATCCCGTTCCCAACGGAAACCTCGTCGACTGCGACAGTGATGGCACGATGGAAGTCGAGATTCGTGCCTCCTCAGAAGCCGAGCGTTCCGGCGAGACCTACTGTCTCGACCCGGTCTCTCCAGGTTCGACCCACTTCGAGGGCCTCATCCGGACCAGCTCCAGCGTGAAGTCCCCGAATGATGGCCTCGTTTACCTGGCCTTCAATGGCTCCGATTCTCCCTCGATCGTCGCCAGCTATCTCGATGCCGACGATGGCATCCACAGCCGCAATAACGGAGCGGACGGCAAGCCGGGCATCGCCAACTTCGACGACGATGGCGATGGCACGACGGACGAAGCCGACGAGCTGTGCCCTGAGCAAACCAAGCTCGCCGCGGGCCGCAATCCCCACGTCCCTGGCCAACCGGCTCTGTACTCGGACGACGAATGTGGTTGTCTCGACAACCCTGTGCAGGATGCCACCAACGCCAGCTTCGACTCCGCCGACGTCATCGTCACGAAGGTCCGTGTGACGGACGACGGCGATCACGACGGCTTCGCTGATCCTGGCGAGCAAGTTACGATCAACTTCACGCTGAGGAATATGGCGGACTTCACGCTCGAAGACATCCGCCTGCGCCTTTCCACCACAAGTGACAAGGTCGACTGCCTGACAGACGACACGATCAACATCTCCAAACTGGCCCCGTTGGGCGAGAATGGAGATGAGGTCGACACCTCCACCGCTGGCGACAGCTTCTCTTTCATCGCCAAAAACGTCACCCGGCCTTCGGGGGACACGAGCGCTGACTTCTACTCCGAGTTCACCGTGACCCTGCAGGCTATGGGCAAGGCAACGGCCGGCGCGGATGGCGGTGGCCGGCGCGACACTCTTGAAAACCTCGACATCGGTACGATCGACCTGCCGATCTTCGGAACCTCCGTGGTCCAGACCTTCCGGGT
>CAYSMT010000176.1:0-6129 GCA_964432135.1 uncultured Acidobacteriota bacterium | reverse complement strand
GAGACGGACGATCTGCTGCTTGGCCGTGTGGGGAGAGCCGGCGAGGACCCGTGTTTTTGTCGGCGTGAGATAGCCGCGTTGGGCGAGCAAGCCCGAGACCTCGACTCCCGCGGTTGTGAGGAGCTCGCGTAGCTCACGGCCGTTGTCACCGTTGCCGATGCGCCCGACGAGGCTGACGTGTACGTCGAGTGCGGCCAGGTTCGCTGCCGTGTTGCCGGCGCCTCCGGGCATCTGGCGTGTCTCGCGATGGTCGAGGATCAGCACAGGGGCTTCGCGCGAGACGCGGGCGATCTCCCCGATGAGGAAGCGGTCGAGAAGTGCGTCGCCAAGCACGCAAACCCGGGAGTCAGATAGGGCCTTCGTCAGCGTGAGCATCCGCGCGCGTTCCGGGCGCCCTGGACTGGTAGGAGCGGTCATGGCTCGTCCTCCATCTTGGAGAGGATCCACGCAAGCGCGTCCTCGAGATCGTCGGCGACATAATCGGGCCACACGCCCGCGGGGGGGTCCTTCCAGAGCAACTCCCCGCGTCCGTAGCCCGTGCGCAGCAGTACGCTTCCTGCGAGTCCCGCTGCGTGACCAGCACCGATGTCCTTGAAAGAGTCACCCACGATGAAGCTGCGCGCGAGCTCCAGGTCGAGATCCCTCGCCGCGGCTTCGAGCATCCCCGGCCTGGGTTTTCGGCAGCGGCACTGGGCTCGAAAGCCTGGTGCCCCGAGCTCAGGATGATGATGGCAGGCGTAGATACCGTCGAGCAGGGCGCTTTCTTTGGCGAGCAGTTGCTTGAGGCGCTGGTGAGTCGCCTCGAGCACGTGCTGGGGAAAGTAGCCGCGGGCGACCCCCGCCTGGTTGGTCACCACGACGACGGCGTGGCCTCTCGCCCGCAGCTCTCGCAACACGCCGGCGGACTGGGGAAGCAAGCGGAGGCGCTCAGGGTGGTTGATATAGCCTCGCTCCTCGCAGAGAGTTCCATCGCGGTCGAAGAACACGGCGCGTCGTGTCACCGTTTTGAGTCCTCTTCGTCTGGCGGGGGTTGGGATTTCCAGCGGTTGTGCAGCCAGAGCCAGGTCTCTGGCTGTGCCCGGATCCAGCGCTCGATCTGTTGCGTCGCGCGCACTGTCAGCTCTCGAATTCGCGTCTCATCGTCGCCATCAGCAGGCAGGGCGATCGGAGCGCCGTAGACGATACGATACCCTCCGTCGGGCCTTGGAATCGATACCACCGGGATGATGGGGGCACGGCGATGGATGGCCAGACTTGCGAGCGTCGGTGTCGTTGCAGCGGGGCGGCCGAAGAAGGGAACGAAGAGCCGAGGCGGAGTGTGAACATTCTGGTCGATGAGAATCGCCAGACCGCGTTTCTCGCGCAGCGTCCGCAACGCCTGTCGCAGCGCTCCGTGCTTTCCGAGAACGCGATTGCCCGTGCTCTCTCGCCAGCGGTTGAAGGCTTTTTCGAGCCAAGGGTTGTCGAGGGGGCGGGCGATGAGATCCATCGGGTAGCCGGCCAGGGCTTGGCGTAGGGCGATGAGCTCCCAGTTGCCTATGTGAGCGGAAAAGACCAATACCCCTCTTTCCTGGGCATAGGCCTGCTCGAGATGCTCGAAGCCCTCGACCTCGAACAAGCGCTCCGCGCCCGGTTGCGCGTAGCTCGTGCTGGAGAGGACCTCGACGAGAAGACGCCCGAAATGCCGAAACGAGGCCCTGGCAATGGCAGCGGCTTCGTCGATGTCGCATCCGAGAGCGCGTTGGACATTCTCGCGCGCGAGGTGGCGATGTCGGAAGGCGATGGCGTGCCCGAGCGTACCGATGGCGTGCCCGATGGCGACGCGTCCCCGCGGCGACAGTACACGCAGTAGTGTGCCCAGGGGCAGCAGGAACGCCGCCTCGAGCCAACGGATGGCGCTGGGACGCTGGCTGCTCACCTCGAACCGCCTGCCGGAACGGGAAGATGCGCGGCGATGGTCGTCAGAAAGGCCTCGGGTGCGCTCAGATCAAGCGCGATTTCGAGGACATGGGGCTTGGGTGCTTCGCTGGGCCACCGCTCGGCGTCCTTTGCTGTGGTGACGATCATCTTCGCTCGGTACTTTCCACTCAGCCGTAGGATTTCCGCGCTGTCGCGGGAATCGTAGGCGTGATGATCGCTGCGCGCGAGGTGGGCAACGACTCGGGCACCGAGATGGCGCAGGCTGCGCTCGAAGTCCTCGGGTCGCGCGATGCCGCTCACCGCGAGAACGCGGGTCTTTTCAAGGCAGGTGAGTGCGCATCTCGTTCCGGAGGGATCGCGCAGAACCCGCGGGCTGTGGCGCGCCGAGAAGACCGGCAGCCGGTGCGCTAAGCTCAGCGAACGCAGCGCCCGGCAGAGCGTCTCCGGCAGGGCTTCCATCGCGAGGGGCTGGGGTTGTGAAAAGAGCTCGGGCGTGGCCCGAGTGAGCAGGATCATTTCCGCGCGGCGGAGGCCTCTCAAGGGCTCCCGCAGCGGGCCCGCCGGCAGACCGCGTCCACTGCCGAAGGGCTTCTCGGCATCGAGGAGCAGGAGATTGAGACTTCGGTCCAGACGGCGATGCTGGAAGCCATCGTCCAGCACGATGAGCTCCGCGCCCTCTCCTTGAGCCAAGCGTGCCGCCGCCACGCGATCGATGCCGACGACCACAACTTCCGCAGGGCTGCTGCGTGCGAGCTGGACGGCCTCGTCTCCGGCCTGAGCTGCCGAAGCGAAAAGGTGGCCCGCGCGGGCGACGAGCAGGGGGTCTTCATCACGTCGACCCCCATGACCCCGGGAGACGATGCCGACGCGATATCCTCGCTGCGTGAGCTGCGTGCAGAGCCAGGCGACCGTCGGTGTCTTACCAGAGCCTCCCGCCACGAGATTACCGACGGAAATCACGGGAATCGGCAGGGTTTCGACGCGGCGCAGGCCGCGGTCGTAGAGCCCGTGGTGCAGACTTGCCAGACCGAGATAGAGCCAGCCGAGAGGGGCGAGCATCCCGATCGGTTCCCGGCGTCGTCGGCTCATGCCGGAGTTCCAAGCAGTGGACGCAGGGCCTCGGTGAGGCGATGAACCAGTCCCGCCTGTGCCTCCACCTCGCTTCGCGCCGCCTGCCCGGCGCGCCGGGCCGCCTCGGGATCCGCGAGCCACGCGCGCAGGGTTTGCGCCGCTTGCAAAGCGTCATCGACGAGAACGAGGCCTCCTCGTTTCGCGAGGGTCTCAACGAGCACGAGTTGTTGAAAGACCGCGGGACCCGCGACGATCGGACAGCTCGAGGCCGCAGCTTCGAGAGGACTGTGCCCTCCGACGGGCCGGAAGGTGCCCCCGAGCACGGCAGCCCGGGAAAGGGCGTACACTTTCGCCAGGACGCCCATTCGGTCGAGCAGGACGACTTGGGCATCCGGCGGCGCTGCTCCCGTGCTTGCGCGGTGTGCGGGGAAGCCCGCCGTCTCGAGCTCGCGGGCGATCTCGTCAAAACGCTGGGGATGGCGCGGTGCGACGACGACGCCGCAGGGAAGGCGCGATCCCTCAGCGAGGGGGGCCAGCAGGGTGCTGGCCTCGCCTGGATGCATGCTGCCGAATACGATCCAGGGTCGTGCCGGATCCAGGCCGAGTTCGTTTCGCAGGGCAGCGCACTCCTCTGCCGAGGGGGCCTCCGGTGCAGCATCCCACTTCAGACTGCCGAGCGGCCCGAGGCTGCGCGGACAGGCCCCGAGCGCCAGAAAACGCTCTCGATCGGCCTCTCCCGATGGCGCGAGCAAGGCGAGTCGGGCGAGAGCCGGACCGTACAGGCCGCGCAGGCGTCGGTAGTGGGACCATTTGTCCGGAGATAGACGCGCGGAAACGAGAGCCACCGGAATGCCACGCGCGGCGAGACCTTCGAGGCGTAGCGGCCACAGCTCCGTTTCGACGAAGAGGTGCAAGGCGGGGCGGGTCACCGAGAGAAAGCGCTCGAGAGGGCCCGAGGCATCCCAGGGCGCGAGCCGCACGGGCAGGTCGAGCCGCTCGCGGGCCCACTCGCGGCCTGTGAGCGAGCTGGTTGTCACGAACAGGGGTCGTGTCTTCCCGTCTCGTCTTAGCTCTGCGATGAGGGGTCGCAACGAGCGCAGCTCGCCGAGGGACGCGCCATGAAGCCAAATCCCGCCGCGGGGAAGACCCGCGAGAGTCGGGGGCAGGGCGAGACGCTCCGCCAGCTCGTCGGCGCGCTCCGTCGCCCCGACGCCGCGCGCCGCTGCGGCGACAAGCCGCGCGCCGCCTCCGACGGCTTCGGCAAGCATGCGGTAACAGGCCGCCAGGACGGCTTTGGAGAAGGGCGTCGCGTTCATCGCGAGGCAGGTTACAACGCCCCGCCCAAAAAAAGCAGCCCGAGGCGGGTTGAAACTCGCGTCTCGCGCACGCATCCTGGAGCTCCCCACCCCGGTTCCGGGAGACGATTCCGGGGATCGCAAGACCCAATGACCGGACCTGACACGCTCATAGCGCGGGCCCGCGGAGGACTGTTGATGTTGGACAAGATGGGTGTGATCGGTGGCGGCATGATCGGTGGCGTCCTTTGCCAGGAGATTCCGCGACGGCGGTTGGCCCGCCATCTGGCATTGGTCGACATCGCACCGCCGGATATGGCAAAAGGCAAGTGCCTCGATATCGCGGAGGGCAGCCCCGTCATGGGCTTCGACGCGGGTATCGAGGGCAGCAAGGGCTATGAGGTGCTTGCTGGCTGCCAGCTTGTCATTAATACGGCTGGTGTGCCTCGTAAACCCAAGCCGGATGGTTCGCTTCCGACCCGGGAGGAGCTGCTCGCGACGAACTTGAAGATCACCAACGCAGTTGGTGCGGGCATCAATACCTACTGTCCTGATGCCATCGTCATTTCTATCGCCAATCCGCTCGACGCGATCGTCTATCGTCTTGCTCAGGTGCTCGACAGAGGGCGTGACAGCCTTTTCGGAATGGCCGGCGTGCTCGATTCTGCGCGTTACCGCTACTTCGTCGCACAGGCCGCTGGTGTGTCGGTCGAGAACGTCGAGGCGCTCGTCCTTGGCGGGCATGGCGATACGATGGTTCCCATTCGCTCCGCATGTCGCATTGCCGGAATGCCGGTCGAACAGTTCCTTGACGAGGAAACTCTCACCGCCATCGAGCAGCGCACACGCAAGGCAGGCGGTGAGGTTGTCAAGCTGATCGGAACGGGTTCAGCTTTCGTCTCCCCGGCTTGGTCGGCGCTCGAGATGGCCGAAGCGCTGGTTTTCGACAAGAAGAAGGTCACGGCGGTATCCGCCCGTTGCGAGGGTGAGTACGGTGTCGATGGCTTCTACCTCGGTGTCCCGGCGATCGTCGGCCGTTCTGGTGTCGAAAAGATCATCGAGATCCCCCTGACGGACAAGGAGCGTGAGTTGCTTGACGTCTCGATTGCGGCGGTGAAGAAGACGGCGGCCGAGGTCGACGCGATCGTCGACAGCCTGTAGCTCCTGGCTCGACTTCTATTGGGGTTCGCGTGAGGTGTGGTTTCCCGGGTTTGCCCCTAGAAGGCGAAGGCGGGAAGCTGCTCTCACGCGAGTGTTCGCTGTTGAGGCGCGCCGGTCGATGGGTTCCAAGTTCTGCTTCGCCTGGGGTGCCGCCCCGCTCGGCGGTTGTGTGGGTTGCGGACCGGATAGGTTGTGCCCGCTATAATCAATCGGGTCTTGGGACGAATGGGAGGAAAGTCCATGCTACTCCGCCTGCCCATGAGGGCGCTGCTCGTTGTCGTCGTCTCTGCCTTGCTCATCTCCGGCTTCGCCGCGCCGGTGCGCGCGCTGAGCATGGAGGAAAAGCGCGTTGGCATCTGGGGCAAGATCGTCGATGAAGATGGCAACCCCGTACCCGGCGTCTATGTTGGTTTGGCCGCCGTTTCCAGGCCGGATGCGCCGGTCAAGGTCAAGACTTCGAAGAAGGGGCGCTTCCAGTATCCCCGAGTGGAGTTTATCAAGGATGGCTATCGCCTCGTCCTGTTTTCGGACACCTACTTCATCCGGAAGTTTCATATCCGGGTACGACGGATGAGCGGAGAGATCTGGCAGGACAACTCGGGCAAGCTCACGCCCGAAACGCAGGACGTCCTGCCCATTATTCTCTACCGTGGCGGGAACTGCATCATTGAGCTCACCTTGG
>CAYSMT010000175.1:0-6144 GCA_964432135.1 uncultured Acidobacteriota bacterium | reverse complement strand
AACATCGCTGAGGCCGCGCGGGGAGGCGAGGAAGTGTCCTCGAATGTCGCGAGCATGTCCGGTGCGGCAAGTGAGGCAGCCAGCGGCGCCAACGACACGATGCGCTCCGCAGAGGAGCTGGCGGAGATGGCGCAGCTCCTGGCGAAGATGGTAGGTCAGTTCCGCATCTCGTGAACGCTTCACCGACAGGTCGTGCTCGAACAAAGGTCGATCTACGCCTCCGGTGGCGAAGGCCAGGAGGATCGCGGTCGTTGCGAGTGCTGGCGCGTGGGTCGAGCAGACACAAGATTCAACCCGTAGCTTTCCGGACCCTCGCGGGCGCGGCGCCCGCGGCGTGCGGCGGAGTAGGATCCTGATGCGTTTTTCTTTGAGTCCTCTGGCCACAATTCCCCTCCACGGGCCCGCCGAGGTGGCAGGGTCCATGGAACGGATCGTGGCAATTCATGCCTGCGGGTCGCGAAGTTGCCTCGTGCTGCGTTGTGACGCTTGCGGAACAACGAGCGAAGAGCTTTTGTCGAGCTACGCTGGAGTGAGCTTCATTTCTTCGCGTTGTGCTCAATGTGGCGAAACCATGGAGCTCTTGCCCGAGGAGCTGCAGCATGCCTTCCGCCAGCTTCTGCCGGAATTCATCGGGATGACCGGGGCGATCACTCTGAGCGAGGAGGCGAGCCGAATCACCGAGGCGTGGTATCGCGTGCCACCTTGGCCGGAGGCCATGGACTGCGATGGGATCAACCTTGGGGAACTGATGGAGCTCGAGATTCTCGCCGTCGTGAGCAGCCACCTGCTCACGCCGGCCGTGGCAGAGGACGTGGACTGATGCGCACGCGTGTGCTGTTTCACGAGATCAACGCAGGAAGTGCGCAGATTGCCGCGGCTTTCGCGAAACGACTGCGTTTCGTTCCGGTCTGTGACGATAGCCACCTTGCGGAGGAGCTGGCGCGCCTCGAATTGTCCTTTGAGCGTTGGGCTCCACCTGTGCCGGGTGAACCCTCGCCGAGTGTGCAAGCGCGGGTCGATGAGATGGCGGGATGGATTCGCCAGGCCGCGTCTCTCGCGGCGTCTCGGCGAGCGTTTGCTTCTTCGCACCCCGGGCAGGGTGAACGCCTGATGCGTGATGTGGTTGCGCAGGTCACCGAACGCGCCGCCGAGCCCATCGCGATGATCGAGGCTTTCGACGAGGAGTGTGCGCGTGAGGCGCCCCGTCTCGTCGTCATGGGGAATAACTCGACCTCGCGGCAGCGTGCTCTCGCGTCGCGCTGCGCCCAGCGTGGCATTCCCTGTCTTGAGCTGGCACACGGGCTCTATGGTGGGAACCTCGGTCACGTGGCCGGAGATCATCACGCCCTTCATTCGCTTTACGCGGCTTGGGGAGAGAGGGCGCGGGAGCGCCTCGTTGCCTTCGGGAACGCGCCGAGCAAGATCTTTGTCACAGGATCTCCGAGCTGGGATCCGCTCTACCAGCCGGAGAACCGGCCCTCAGCGGCGGAGGCGAAGGCGCGTATCGGCCTTGATCCGTCGCGTCCCGCGTTGCTCTATTGTACGACCTACGCCAACATGCAGACCGCGTTTTGGCCCGCGATCAAGGAGCGCATTCTCACCATCACCAAGGCCCTCCTCGAAGCCATACGCCAGGCTGGCGACGTCCAACTCGTTGTGCGCCAGCACCCCTCTGAGGCGACCGCTGCAGGCCGGGAAAGCCAGGAGGATCTCGAACAAGCCTACAGAGCTTGGGCTGCAGGGCTCGGAGTGGAGCGGCTCGTCTTCAATTCGGGGGCGATGCATGACGCCGTCCGCGCCTGCGATATTGTCGTGACGACGCCTTCGACGGTTGTCGTCGAGGCGATGATCCTCGAGCGACCCGTCATCATGATTCCGCGACAGCCCGGGGCAGATCGCTTTTTCCGTGCAGAGGACGGCATCGTCGTGATCGATGACGAACTCGATCTGCCCGCCGAGATAGCTCGCCTGCTCGGAGCTGCCTGGGCGCGGGAAGAGATCGTCCGCGCGCAACGTCGCGCGCTGCCGGCTTTCAATTTCGGTAACGATGGCAGGGCCGCGGAGCGTGTTGCGGAACTGCTCGAAGAGCTCTGTCTGAGCGCCGATCAGGTGGTGGTACCGTGAGCGATCGCGACACGAACTCTCGCCGGGAGCTGCGATTTTACTCCAACGCCTCGGAGGATGCGCTCGAGCTACTTGGAGAACTCGCCGCCAAGGGTTGCCGCCGGATCATGGCCTGGGGCGATCCGACGCAGTTGCGCCCGATCATCGAGGCCTCCCGCCATCGGCCGGAAACCAGCCCTCTCACCTGGTTGGGACCTCCAGAGTTGGCAGGCCTGTTGCTTCCGATAGGAGGCTGGCACAGCTTTCCTGCTGTTGATGTCGACGCTGTTTTTCTTTGCGGGAGCGATCCTGCGGAGCTCTCTTCCCTGTTGCTGAAGCTGTCGAGCTACAAAACGACCATCTGTGCGCCGATCTCGGAGCACTTCTTCACGTGTCGCCCCGCTTTTGTCAACAGTGTGCCGAAGAGCGGTACGCATATGCTCTTCGCGTTGCTGCGCTCCTTCGGCCTGCAAGATCCCGCGAGCCTCGACTTGCCCGGTGACGATGAGGCTCTCGACCCCGGGCACTATTACAATCTGCAACACATGACCCGCGAGCACTTGGCGCGGCCCTACTTCCGCATCGCCTCGTTGGTCAATCGGCTGGCGGAGTCCGTAATCCTCTTCCTGATACGTGATCCGCGAGATATCGCTGTCTCCCTCGCTCACTATCTCGCGAGCCAAGGCGACTACCACATTCTCGCGAGCGCGATGCGTAACAAAAAGCTCGATGAGCGCATCAGTGCCGTCATCACGGGTGCGTACCCGCTGCCGGTCTACATCAATCGTAATCTGCGGCACGCGGGCTCTCTACGCGAGCTGATGTTGCTCTACGGTGACTGGGTGCGCGAGCCGCTGCCAAACACGTTGCTTTTGCGCTACGAGGATCTCGCCGGTGGCACTGACGCGCAGGCCCAACGCCGTCAGCTTGATGAGATTTGGCGCATCCAGCTCGCGTTGCATGTTCCAGGGTGTCCCGAGTCCTTCGTCGACGCCATTCGAGCGGGTGACACTCTGACCTTTCGGCGCGGGGTCGCCGGATCGTATCAAGACGAGTTCGATGCGCGTCACAAAGAGCTTATCGATACTATGGCACTGGATTACCTTGAGCTCTTCGGCTACGCCGGAGCCGACGCGGCGACGCATCGCGCCAACGCCCGCGCCATGGAGCAACGCACCCCGCCTGTCTTCAAGGGGTGCATCGACCTCAGTCCGGGGGTCACGTCGCCGCAGTGGCTCGAGGTCTACGAGGACTGCAACCTCGTCTTCTTCGGAACAGAATACTTCGCTTTGCCGCGCAGCCTGGGGCCGATCGATCTTGTGATTGAGCTTGAACAGGGTTTCCCACGGTTGAGTATCGAGGGAGGTCCGCTGCGGGCATCGACCCGTTCCGAGATCAAGCGGCTCGTCGACGAGCGTCACCACGCCGCCGAGCCTGCCCCGGCTCTCGAGCCTGCTTGAGAGCTGCGGTAGAATCACTCGCCGTCATTGCAACAGGTGTTCGCGCTTCAGCGCGTCGCCACCTTTGGCGAGGAAGGTCGTCATGGGCGAAGAGTACGAGCGCAAGTTTCTGGTCTTGAACGATTCATGGAAGGACACGGCCGTCGGTGCGTTCTGTCGCCAGGGTTATCTCTCGGCAGCCAAGGAACACGTCGTTCGCGTACGCACACTCTCTGGCAAGGCTTTCCTTACGGTCAAAGGACTGACCGTAGATCATGCTCGGCTTGAGTTCGAGTACACGATCCCTCTTGCTGATGCAACGCGCCTGCTCGATGAGCTATGCGAGAAGCCCTTGATCGAGAAGACCCGCTACCGGGTGAGGCACGGGGATCTGGTCTGGGAGGTGGACGTCTTCCACGGTGAGAACGAAGGCCTTGTCGTCGCCGAGGTGGAGCTTCCTTCGGCAGACGCACCTTTTCTCAAGCCTCCGTGGGTTGGGAGGGAGGTTTCCTCGGATCCGCGTTACTTCAACTCCAACCTTCTCACCCGTCCCTACTCCTGCTGGTAGCGTCCACGCCTCCAGGGGCAGTGCTCAGAAGTCGAGCTCGATCGCGCCGGCGGGACAGTTCTCGGCACACTTGAAGCAGAGCGTGCAGGCCGACGGGGCGGCAACGATGACCGTGCCGTCTTCGATGCGAAAGACGCCTTCCGGACAGATGGCTTCGCAGAGCTGCTCGTTATCGCAAAGATCGAGATCGATGCTCACCGTCGATGTGGCCATCGCATTGCCTCCGAGGGTTTTGGTGGGTGGCACGGCTGACAAGATCGAGGCGAGCCCCGATACCCTCGAGGAAAAGATCGTGCCGGGAAGGGGCGGCGGCAAGGGTCGTTCCCGCTGGCGGCCTCGCGGATCCGGGAGGCGCGTGCTCGGGTGTCGAGATCCTCAGGGCGATAGCGAGTACAATTCCCGATGCCGGATGCCGAGACCGCGGTGGCGGGCTCGCGACGGTTCGGAGCGGGAGAATCTGCCATGAAAATTGCTGTCGGTGCCGATCACGCCGGCTACGGGCTTAAAGAGCATCTCGCGCGCCATCTCGCCGGGCTCGGGCACGATGTGATTGATCTGGGCACTCATGCTCCGCAGAGCGTGGATTACCCGGAGTTCGGGCGGGCGGTTGCCGAGGCCGTCGCTCGGGGCGACGCGGAACAGGGTCTGATCATCTGTGGGACGGGTATCGGCATCTCGATCGCCGCCAATCGCATCGCCGGCGTGCGTGCGGCGCGTTGCACCTCGGAGTACGACGCGCGCTTCGCTCGTCGGCATAACGACGCCAACCTGCTCGCCCTCGGTGCGCGGGTCAGCGGTCTCGGTCTGGCCGAGGCCATCACGTCCGTGTTCTTTTCCACCCCTTTCGAAGGTGGGCGCCACACGCGCCGCGTAGATCAGCTCGGCTGAGACGCCGAGCCCAGAGCGCCGTCACGACGGTGCAGGAGAACGACGATGTACGAGGATCTGGCCCGGGTCGATCCACAAGTGTTCACGGCGATTCGCGCCGAGGCCGAGCGGCAGCACACCCACCTCGAGCTCATCGCTTCGGAGAACTTCGTTAGTGAGGCCGTGTTAGAGGCAACGGGCTCGGTGTTCACGAACAAATACGCCGAGGGCTACCCCAAGAAGCGCTACTACGGGGGTTGCGAGCATGCTGATGAGGTGGAGTCTCTCGCGCGCAACCGGGCCAAAGAGCTTTTCGGCGCGGAGCGCGCCAACGTTCAGCCTCACTCGGGGAGTCAAGCCAACCAGGGTGTTTACTTCTCGCTTCTCGAGCCGGGAGATACCGTACTCGGTCTCGACCTGGCACACGGTGGGCACCTGACCCATGGGCACCCCCTGAACCTCTCCGGCATCTTGTTTCGCTTCGTGCCCTATGGCGTGCGTCAAGAAGATGAGCAGATCGACTATGACGAGATGGAGCGCTTGGCGCGTGAGCACCGGCCGAAGCTCATCGTCTCGGGAGCGAGTGCCTACCCGCGCTTTATCGACTGGCAGCGCATCAAGCAGATCGCCGATGAGGTCGGCGCGTTGACCATGGCGGACATCGCCCATCCTGCGGGTTTGATCGCAGCCGGTTTGCACCCAAGCCCGGTACCTCACTTCGATTTTGTCACCTCGACGACGCACAAGACTCTACGCGGGCCTCGTGGCGGGTTGATCCTCTGCACCAAGCCCCACTACAAGGCCCTCCAGCGCACCGTTTTTCCAGGCTTGCAAGGTGGTCCTTTGGTGCATGTCATCGCCGCCAAAGCGGTGGCCTTCGGCGAAGCGCTCAGGCCGGAGTTCAAGGTCTACTGCCAGCAGGTCATGGATAACGCCAAGGTTCTTGCGGCGGAGCTGGCGGAGCAGGGCTTGCGCATCGTCTCCGGCGGGACGGATAACCACCTGATGCTGGTCGATGTTTTCAAGGAAGGTATCACCGGCAAAGATGCCGAGGCCGTGCTCGATCGGGTGAACATCACGACGAACAAGAACACGATCCCCTTCGACCCCAACCCTCCGATGGTGGCCTCGGGCCTTCGTTTGGGAACGCCAGCCCTGACCACCCGC